>NZ_JABAFB010000009.1:0-243175 GCF_012843405.1 Rhodococcus sp. BL-253-APC-6A1W | reverse complement strand
TGCGCCCCTCATCGCCGGCGGCTCCGGACCTCACGCCGCAACCATGATCGTGTCGTGAGAGAGCCGGTTAACCGATAGGCTGAACAAGGAGATCCGTCGTCGCACCGATGTGGTCGGGATCTTTCCCGACCGGACTGCATTGATCCGACTGGTCGGTGCCGTGCTCGCCGAACAGCACGACGAGTGGATCGAAGGGCGTCGCTATCTCGGACTCGACGTCCTTGCCCGTTCCCGCAGCAATAGTCGCGCTCAGACCGTCACCGAACCGACGGAGGAGGTGACGCCCGCCTTGACCGCATAACCCGACAAGGAATCACGCGACGACCTCGCACACCACCTCACGGGACTTGACCCAGAATTTCACGCTGGCGTGCACCCGGACGAGCCCCAGCTACTCGCCCGTATCTACGCGGACGAGGGCGCTGTCGCCTATCTGGAGGCCTTGGAGCGCGTGACTGATCTGTTGCGCCAGTATGGACGGTCCAATTCCCGCAACCGTACTGAACCTCAGGTATGAACGCATCACTACAACCGATGGCTAGGGAACCTCCCCATCCAAGGGTGACTGTCGACAACCCTTGAATTCGAGGCCGATGTGACGGTGACCAAGACCGATCAGCCGAATAAATTATCGGTCGCGTAGCGTCAAAGATAACTTATACAGACAATCCCGTTCGTCTAGGCAGCTGGAGTGGATCACCTGCCAATACATCTGGCCGCAAGGCGGTGATCCTCACGTACCAGGGCAAAGGACGCAACATCGTGTCGTTTGAACGCACATTCGTGATCCCCTCCGACCGTTCCAGCCACTGAGTTCTGGTCTCGCGGCCGTCTCAGCTTCGCCCCACAACAGGACATACGTCAGGGCAACGAGCAACTACGCCTTCACTCTCCCGTACCCGACACAAAGGTACGAGTGGAGGTACGTGTGGAAGCCCGACATGGCCGTGCTTATCATGCCTTAGTCGGTCTTGTTCTTACCCGGCTGACCTGGGCCGATGCCGTTCATTCACTTTCCCAAGCTGAATACGCGGGTTCGATTCCCGTCATCGGCTCAGAAACGAAGGCCCCGGCCGACGCATCGCGTCGCCGGGGCCGTCTTCGTCCTCGAACCTTCAACGCTGGACCCGCTCAGCGCGTGGGCAGCGCGCGGTCAGAACTCGAACACCACACGAGCGGGCACGGCTCCGCTCAGCACATCGCTGATGGACTCGTTCACCGATTCCAGGGGACGCGTTTCGGAGATGACCTGGGTGCGCCCGGCTGCGTGCAGCGCGAAGACGTCGGCCAAGTCGTTGCGCGTCCCCACAATCGAGCCGATGACGGACTTTCCGCCGAGCACCGTGTCGAAGATCGGCACCGGCAGCGACGCATCACCGGCCGGCAGCGCCACGCACACGAGTCGCCCGCCTCGACGCAGCGAGGCGTAGGCCTGCTGGAAGGACGCGGCCGAGGCCACCAGCGCAAGAGCCACATCCGCTCCACCGAGCCGGGCAATCGCCTCTACCGGATCCTCTGCCTTGGCGTTCACAACGTGGTCTGCGCCGAGACGCCGCGCCATCTCGAGCTTGTCGTCGGAGACGTCCACGGCAATCACGAAGCCACCTGCGATTCTGGCGTACTGCACCGCCAGGTGGCCGAGTCCGCCGATGCCGAAGACCGCGACGGTCTGGGCGGGACGCACCTGCGCCACCTGCACCGCTTTGTAGGTCGTAACTCCGGCGCACGTGAGCGGACCCGCGTCCACGGAGGACACGCCATCGGGAACGGGGGTCGCGAAAGCAGAAGGGAGTACGGCGTACTCACCGAAACTACCGTTGACGGAGTACCCGGAGTTGCGCTGGTTCTCGCACAACGTCTCCCAGCCGGAGATGCAGTATCGGCAGGCGCCGCACGCATATCCGAGCCAGGCGATGGCAACCCGGTCCCCCACCGCGCGATCGGTCACCTCCGACCCGATCGCTTCGACACGGCCGATGCCCTCGTGACCGGGCACGAACGGCGGCGACGGCTTGACCGGCCAATCACCGTGTGCGGCGTGGATATCGGTGTGGCAGAGACCGCTGACCTCCATCTTCACCAGCACGTCGGTGGGTCCGGGGTCGGGCACGGGCAGATCTTGGATCTCGAGCGGTGCTGTGAAATCGGTGACGACTGCTGCTTTCATCGCGATTCTCCTGTGGTGGGCGGGCCCGCACATCCACGAGCCGTTCGACCCCGAGAGCCCCATGCTCCCCGAACCCGAAGAGCGTCCATCCTTCTCCCGGCGTCGTACCCCATCCTCGACCACGAGGTGCCGGGATATCAGGCTTCTCGGTCACGGATCGGTATGCAGTTGGCACCCTCCCCGTTCGCGACGACGGACCGCTCTACGCCCATGGTGTATCGCTCCCGCAGCGACGAGCGGGCCGACTAATGGTGGAACAGCACCGGCTGACCTTCACGTGGAATCGGAGTCTCCAACCGATCGAGGAAGTCGACCTCCGTCTTGATCTCGGCCAGAAGCGCGGTGGCGAGGTCGTGACTCAAACCGTTGCGGACGACAATCCGCTGCACCGTGACGTCCGCGAGGTCGTCGGGCATGGGATACGCGGGTACGAGCCACCCTTTCATCCTCAACCTGTCCGACAGGTCGTAGAGGGTCCACTTGTCGGTGTAACCCTTTTTCAGCATCCACGCGAACACCGGAATGTCGGAGCCGTCGTTCCACAGTTCGAATGCCGGAAGCTTGGCTATTTCCTGCGCGAGATACTGCGCGACTGCCAGCGACTCCTGTTGGACTCGCGTGTAACCGTCGGACCCCAGGCGAAGGAACATGTAGTACTGCAACAGCACCTGCGCACCCGGACGTGAGAAGTTCAACGCAAAGGTCGGCATGCTGCCGCCGAGGTAACTGACGTAGAAGATCAGTTCGTCCGGTAGCGCCGCTTTGTCCCGCCAGACCACCCAGCCCACACCCGGATAGACGAGGCCGTACTTGTGGCCCGACGTGCTGATCGACGCCACTCGGTCGAGCCGGAAATCCCACACCAGGTCCGGCTGGCAGAAGGGCGCGATCATCGCTCCGGACGCGCCGTCGACATGGATCGGGACATCGACGCCGGTGTCGGCGGCGATGCGATCCAGTGCCGCACTGATCTCGGCAACAGGTTCGTACGCTCCGGTATAGGTCACGCCCATGATGGCAACGACGCCGATGGTGTTCTCGTCCACATACTTGTCGAGTTCGTGCCCGTCGAGGGTTCTGTGCTCCAAGGTAATGGGTACATACCGTGCTTCGACTTCGAAATAGTTGCAGAATTTCTCCCAGCACACCTGAACAGCGCTCGAGAGCACGAGGTTCGGCGCCTCGGTGGATTTGCCCTCGGAGCGCCGGCGCTTCTGCCACCTCCGCTTGAGTGCCAGCCCGCCGAGCATGCACGCCTCGGAGGAACCGATCGTGGACGTTCCGATGGCGTTGTCGGGATCGGCCGCGCTCCACAGATCGGCAAGCATTGTCCAGCACCGTGTTTCGATGGCCGCCGTCTGCGGATACTCGTCCTTGTCGATCATGTTCTTGTCGGCGGACTCGGTGTAGAGACGAACGGCAAAGTCGTCCATCCACGTGCCGACGAACGTGGCCAGATTCAGGCGCGCGTTGCCGTCCAGCATCGCCTCGTCGTGCACGATTTGGTAGGCGGTGTCGGGATACGACTCCGACTGCGGCATACGGTTTTTCGGGAGTTCAGTGGCCTCTCCTGGCCGCTCGAACACCGGATTGGCCGAGATCGAATCGCTGGTGCCGACACCGCGTCCGCGGAAGTCGGTGGGATCGGCCGGTTCGGACATGACTCCCCCTCAGAATGCGGATGGGACAGTACGACCGAACCTCGACCGGACAGCCATACCTGTTCCTTGCAGTTCCAGGCACCTATGACATGCAATCGTATCGCGGTCGGAAACACGAGAATCGGGAAAGAACCAAATCAACGGAAACCGAAACGGACCGATCAGGCAAAGCGTTCGCCATGACAGACGTGAATACACCGTAGTCGCCTCGCGAACCCTCAACCCTTGACCGGGTTACCAGCGGTAGTCCAGGAACTTCCCGTCGAAGGTGACAACGACGCGGTCGCCGTCCGGATCGGGACGTCGCGTGATATCGACGGTGAAGTTGATCGCGCTCATGATGCCGTCACCGAACTCTTCGTGGATGAGCGCTTTGAGCGCCGGTCCGTACACCGAGAGCGCTTCGGAAAAGCGGTAGATCGTCGGATCGCGCATCACCTCGGGTGAGGAACCTCGGTGCGGTTGCAGTGCAAGACTTTCGGCGACGGTGTCGTTCAACTCGAGTCGTTCGCACACGAGACGCGCCTGGTCAGGGCTGAGCGGATGCTGCCCAAGGAGGGCGGCTGTCGTCCACACCAGCGGGGTGCCGAGATGTTCGGCGAGGTCCGCCCACGTGAGTCCGTGCCGGATTCTGGCCGCGTCGACAATTGCGGCAGCGTCGGCCTTCGGAAGAATGGGGTTCATGGGTACTCCCTGTCGATGTCGTTGTCGGAGCAGCGGGCGAACTGCCCGCTGCTGTCGGGACGGATGCCCGGTCAGGCCGGCGTGAGTTCCGATTCGGCGGTTTCTGTGTCGGTTCCCGCTCCCCGCTTGGGAGCGGTGCGCATGTGGGTCACGTAGATCACGGCGCCGACAAAAACGATTCCTCCCACGAGATTACCTATGACCGTGGGGATTTCGTTCCATACGAGGTAATCGCCGAGGGAGAATTCGCCGCCGAGCAGCAATCCGGAGGGGAACAGGAACATGTTGACCACCGAATGCTCGAAGCCCATGTAGAAGAACAACATGATCGGCATCCACATGACCAGGACCTTGCCCGGAACACTCTTGGACATCAGCGCGGCAACCACAGCGGTGGACACCATCCAGTTGCACAGCACGCCGCGCAGAAACAGGGTCATCATGCCTGCCGCGCCGTGCTCGGCGTAACCGACGGTGCGCGCTTCACCGATGTGCATGAGTTGCTGGGCCACATCGTTCGGCGGGATGGAATACCCGTAGGTCAGGATGTAGGTGATCATCACGGCGACCGTGAACGCGCCCGCGAAATTACCGAGGAACACCAGACCCCAGTTGCGGAGGACCGCACCTGCCGTCACGCCGGGACGCTTGTCGATGTAGGCGACCGGAGCAAGCGTGAATACCCCGGTGAGCAGGTCGAATCCGAGCAGAAACAGCATGCAGAAGCCGACCGGGAAGAGAACCGCGCCGAGCAGTGCGTTGCCGGTCTGCACGGTGACCGTGACAGCGAAGGCGGCCGCGAGCGCGAGGATCGCACCGCCCATGTAGGAACGGATGAGCGTGTCCCGAGTGGACATGAGGACCTTGCTCTGGCCGGCGTCGACCATCGAGCGAGCGAGTTCGGCGGGGGGAACGTAGGACACATCAACCTCCTGGTCGGACAGTGCCGGGCAAGCGTGTCGGCAGTGTGTGTCCGGCATGGTGCCGATCGGAGAAACGCGGCGTTACGTTTTCCTCGCACGGGTGTCCGGCACAGCGTGAGCCCGTGCGTGTCCGCTAGCGCGGTAGGCCGGGACTACGGCCGGGTGTCGCGGGGGCGCTGTATTCGCGGTGAGGAACGAATTCGAAGGTCAGCATCGCGAACGCTGCCGGCAGGAGGTACCGCAGTTTGAACAGGACGAACCGCCGGTCCGATCCTGCGTGGAACTTGTCCAGATACCGATACAGCGACTCGAGTGCGATGACCGAGTCTCCGAGGCGGAGCACCAAGCGCACCGCCGCCCGCCACCGGCCCGTGCCGTTCGGGCCGAGCAGGTCCGGGAACGGGGCGAATGCCAGCGACACCGACGTTCCGCCGGCGCTCCGGACGTGGTCGATGACCTCGACGGCCATCCGCTCGTCTGTGCCGTTCGGTGCCCGCGGACTGCGCCACGGTACGTCCAGGCTCCATTCGTCACCGTGATGCGCAAGGCCGTAGCGCTGAAACCCGACGGGAACCATGTCCCGGTCGCGTGCGATGACGATCATCATGTCCGGGTACGTCCCGTCGAGAAGATGGTCGAGGATCATGGAAAACCCCCGGCGCTGGTGGCCGGAGCGAGCGTGGGACACGATCTCGAGCAGTTGACTGCGCACTTCCGGGGAGAGGTCTCTCTCCGCGACGATCTCGGTGGTGACTCCCGCGTTCTGGCTGCGGTGTACCGCTTGGCGCAGATTGCGGAAACGCCTGCCGACGAGGGAAAAGTGTCCGACGTCGACGACCACGTCGCACCCGATACACACCGACCTCAGGCGCGGGCGACCCCGACCGCCCGCCTGCCACAACCGGGCGGTGGTCTCACTGGCCCCGAGAACAGCCACCCGCCATCCCCGGTCGGCAGCGAAGTGCGAGAAATCCGACAGCAGGTTGTCGAACGCCGGCGCGTGGCCCACCGGGTCGCCCGACACCACCGCGATGCCGGCGCGGGTCCGATACCCGATCGCGGCGGTGCGGCCGGAATTGTAGAAGTACGACTTGGTCGAATTGAGCGCGAACGGCGCCAAAGGGTCGCCGCTGGACTCCCGCACGAGCGAGGCGATCCGACCCTCCTCCTCCGGCTCCGGCTTGCTCGCCACGGGAAGCACCAGCACGGGCCCCGACACCGCGATAGCGACGAACGCGACATGACTGTGTCCCCAGGCATACGCGAGACCGGCTACCAGCAGACACAGCAAGGCCGCTGCCGCGTGCATCCGGGTCACGGGACGGCGCAGCCAGACCCCGCGTGCGACGAACGCGATCGCCACAGCGAGGGCGACGATCAGCGCTGTGCCCCTACCTGTCCGATACGCCGAGATCTCGACCAGGATCATCGCGAGTAGGTACAAGCGGAGTCCGACGCGCTGCACGCCGGGTGTCGCAGAAGAAGCGGCGGATTGCAGGGTCGTCATGGGTGTCTCTCGATTCTCCGGGACATCGGGCGCCCCTACGACCGTATGCCGGATGAATCCCCCGCTCCGCGGTTTCGGATGAAGAGGGAGCGCTCGACAGCGCCGACACGGCGTATCCGGCGCGACGCCGGGGGTTGTGCTCGCTCAGCACGGCAGCAGCCCGCTCGAACCGGATCCGGTTCGAGCGGGCGCACTGCCTTTCGCTGGTTCAGGCAGCTATCAGATCGTCGATCTGGCCGATCGCTGACGAGGAGCCCTCGATGATCCCCATGTCCACAACCTTCTCGAGTGCTTCCGCCGACTCGTAGGTGCTCACGTACGTCGCCCGGGTGCCTCCGTCGTGCTCGGTGAAGGTGTACACGTTCACCGACACCGGCAGGATGGGATCGGGATTGAAATCCGCGTCGGCGAATCCGTCGGAAAAGGAGAAACTCGCCGGTTCGTCGACCGCGGTGACCTCCCAGTATCCCGGGTACTTCTCCCCTTCGGGACCGGACATGAAGTAGGTGATGCGTCCCCCGGGCGAAAGGTCGTGGTCCACGAATGTCGCGGGATATTCCGGAGGCCCCCAGACCTTTTCCAGTTGACGCGGGTCCGCGTAGATCTGCCAGACGCGCTCCACCGGTGCGGCGAAGTCCGCGGTGATCGTCAGGCTCAGGTTCTCGGTGTCCTTGCGAATGTCTGTCACAGGCATGACTCATTCCTCCTGGGTCGAGTCGGACGCGATCAGTTCGTCGATGCGCGCGATACGGCCACGCCAGATCTGTTCCAGCTCGGTGAGCATCGAGGCCACCGACCGCACCGCTTCCACGTCGCCTCTGGCAAGCTGCTCCCGGCCGCTGCGACGCTTGGTCAGCAGACCGGCTCTCTCCAGCACGGCGACATGCTTCTGGACCGCGGCGAAACTCATGTCGTAGTGCGCCGCGAGTGCGGAGACCGAGCGCTCTCCTGCCAGCACCCGCCGCATGATGTCGCGGCGGGTGCGGTCTGCGAGTGCGTGGAACAGGGCGTCGGCCCGGTCCTCGTCGTCTCCGTTCACGACTCCAAACGTACAACCATCTGGTTGTAGGTGCAATGGTTCCGCGCGGTCTTCCTTCCGGGCGCCTCGGCGAGTTCATATGTTGCGGCAGAGAGGGATACAGGAACCCAGGGGTCGCAGCCGAAGCGCGGGGTTAGTGTGGACCTGACGACGCGCACTGCGCGGAGGCGCAACCGGCGTCTCGATGCGCACCTCACGGCACGCCGAGCCGTCGACCGGGCAGGGGCATCCGATGAACGAGTTCGATCACGACAGCCTCGGCCGCGCCATGGCCCAGTTCGCCCGTACGCTCGATTCCCAGGGTGCCGATCTGGACAGCACGCTGAGGCATATCACCGCAGCCGCGGTGCACCTGATCCCTGGTGCGGAATGTGCCGACATCCTCACCGTCACCGGCCGCAACAAGTTCGTATCGCATGCGGCGACCTCACAGACCCCTTCTCGGATCGATTCGCTCCAGGCGAGACTCGGGGAGGGACCGTGCATCGACGCGGCGGAAGACGTAATCGTCACCCGCAGCAACGATCTGTCGACGGAGTCGCGGTGGCCGACGTTCTCTCCACTGGCAGTCGAGGCCGGGGTACTGAGCGTGCTGTCGTTCCAGCTCTACACCGGTGACGATCAGGTAGGGGCGTTGAATCTCTTCGCGGGACAGCCACACGTCTTCGATGCGGAGTCGTTGCATCTGGGAGAAGTACTGGCTGCGCACGCTGCCATCGCGCTCGTGGCGGCACGACGGCAACTGCAACTGCAGTCCGCAGTCGCGTCGAGGGATCTGATCGGCCAGGCCAAAGGCATGATCATGGAACGCTTTTCCGTCGACGCCGAGCGCGCGTTCGAAATGTTGGTCGCCTTGTCGCAGGAGTCCAACACGCCGGTGGCCCGGATCGCCGGTCGGATCGTCGAACTCGGCCCCGAGGGACGTTGATCGACGACCCGCGCCGACGCTCCGAGAAGCGAAGGTGCTCAGGTCAATCGCCGAAACGTGCGACCAGGCGGCCGGACACCTCGTTGCGACGCAGCCGTTCCAGGCCCGCCCCGATCTCCTCGAACGCGATGTCCGTATAGGCCGGTTCGATTTCACGATCGAGCAACAGGCCGAACACCTCTTCGATGTCCTGAACGGTTCCTCCCAGCGAGCCGACAAGGGTCTTGCCGAGAATCGACGCCGACTGGATGGTGAAGGTCGGGAGCCCCAGACCGACCTGGACGACCGTTCCGGTCCCTCGTTTCACGGCGTCGACAGCTTTCTGCGTAGTGTCGAAGCCCGCGTAGTCGACCACGAGATCGAAACCCTGGCCGGCCCATTCGGAGGCATCGCGCACGACATCGGCGACGCCTGCCGCCCGGGCCAGATCCCACACGGATTCCTTCGTTTCGGCGACATGCACCTCGGCGCCCGCGAGTACTGCAGCGCGAGTACCGATCTGGCCCAGCCCCCCGTACCCGATGACACCGACCTTCATCCCGGTGGTGGCGTGGCCGACCTTGATCATCGCGTGATAGGACGTCATCCCCGCATCGGTCGCAAGGGCCGCCAGCGACAGGTCGAGCCCCTCCGGCACACGAGCAAGATCAGGGGCATCGGCGACGAGCTTGTCGGCGAACCCGCCGGGCGTGAACATCCCGAGCGGCGGGCGCACGCCGGAGGAGCAGACGCCCACGACGTCGCCGACCTTCCAGCCCTCGACCCCGTCACCGACGGCGCTGATGACCCCGGCATTCTCATGCCCCTGGGTCATCGGCAGGAACGGCATGGTCCCTTCCCCGACCTCCATGTACATGATGTCGCTGTGGCACAAGCCCGCAGCCTTGACGTCGATGACGACCTCTCCGGGACCCGGCGTCGGTTCCGGTACCTCGTTCAATGCGATCGGTTTACCGGATCCTTCGAACTGCCATGCCCTCATTGCTGCACCTTTCCGTCGGATCGGGCCGAAGCTGTGCGCCCGACTTCTTTCCACCGTAGACATTCGCGCGCTGGGGCAGTGATGTTCGCCGTGATGGCAGAGTGGACTTCGACAGTTTCATCTATGAAAGGCAACGATGGCGTTCTGGGATCAACTCAAGGCGAAGACCACCGAACTGAGCGGTCAGCTCAAGACGAAGAGCGATCAGTTCCGGAACAAGGAATTCGCGAACGCGAGCATGGCCATGTGCGCGCTGATCGCGGCTGCCGACGGCAGTATCGATCCGAGCGAGCGGCAGAAGACCGCCGCGCTCATCATGAGCAACGACGTCCTGTCGGTCTTCCCGCCCTCCGAACTTCGTGAGAAGTTCGATTGGTACTGCAGCAAGCTCGAGTCCGACTTCGACTTCGGGAAGGTGGAGGCCACAGCCACCATCGCGAAGCTCAAGGCCAAGCAGGATCAAGCTCGTGCCGTGATCCAGATCGGAATCATCATCGGCGGTGCCGACGGATTCTTCGACGATCATGAGAAGGCCGCGGTGCGGGGCGCGGCGCATGCGGTCGGCATCAACCCGGCAGAATTCGACCTCTGACCGCAGTACACCTGCGGATCCGCCGCCCTTCGATCCGGGCGCACGCATAAAAGGAACGCTCGACCGGGGCCGACCCGGTCGAGCGTTCTCGTTCGTGGCGGATCCGGCCACCGCACGCATCACATCTTCGCGTCGCGTGCCCGGACGAAGCTGTAGATGCCGTACATGATCAGCCCGAGGCCCACCGCGATGAGCAGGAACACCCCGAACGGCTGCGCACCCAGCGTCTTCAACGCGGCGTCGAGACCGGAAGCCTTCTCCGGATCGGCCTGGAAGACCGCGGCGATCACGAGACCGCCGATCAGCGTGACGGCGACACCCTTGGCGATGTAACCGGCCATCCCGAGTCCGCGGACGAACGAACTCGTGTTGCCCTTCAGGTCTTCGACGAACTTCTTCGTCGCGCCCTTGTAGATGTGGTAGAGGCCGACACCGATGATCACGAGAGCAGCAACGACGAGCAGGAACTTTCCGCCGCCGGACTCGAGGAGACGCGCGGTGATACCGGAGCTCTGTTCACCGCTCGACTTGCCGCTACCACGCGCATACCCGAATGCCGTGAAGGCCAGACCGAAGTACACGAGAGCGACACCGACGGCCTTGATCCGGCCGAACGTCTCGTCCTTTTTGTCCTGGCCGGCCGACGACGAGTGCGCCGCCCCGCCGAGCACACCCTCCGCAAGACGCCAGAGGGCCAATACGAAGAGCACGACGCACAGGACGGACAGCAGGAACTTGCCGCCGGGCTTGGCCGCGATTTCGGCCAGAGCGCCCGACTGTGATGCCTCCTCGTTGCTGCCCAGGGCAACGCGGATCGCGAGGTAGCCCACCAGCAGGTGCACCAGCCCACTACCGACGTAACCCGCGCGGGCGAGTCGCTCGAACCAATGATTCCGTGAGAGCCGCCCCGTTACCGAGGAGCCCCTCGAAGTCGAAATTTGCCCTGTCACTTGTCCACCCATCCTCCGGCACCGCGCGGCCGGCTTCGCTCGCCCACCCGATGCTCATCAACCTGCGCTCGTTGTCCTGTCCGGTATGCCCGAAGCCTTCGGAGATCAAACGCATTCGACTCGCAGTCGGTAGATTGGCGAGCAGCATCGAAGCCGACCACGGAGGTTCGTCGTGCGAATTGCTCATATCCCGCTCCGAGTTGCCACCGGTGCATTCATCCTCAACTCGGGACTGGGAAAACGGAATCTTCCCGCTGAGAATGCGGAGGCACTGCAGGGCATGGCCTCGCAGGCGTTCCCCTTCGTCAAGCAGTGGCGTCCGACAACGTTCGGTACGGCCTTGTCGACCGCCGAAATCGGGATCGGTGCAGCGCTACTGGCACCCGTCGTTCCGTCCTTCCTGGCGGGCGCGGCGTTGACGGCCTTCGGCGGCGGCATGATGGCGATGTACTGGAAAACCCCCGGCATGCACGAGGAAGGGGACCCGCGCCCCACCCAGGACGGACTGGCGCTCGCCAAGGACGTCTGGATGCTGGGCGGCGGCTTGACCTTGATGCTCGACGGGCTCCGCAAACGCTAGCCGTCCGGAGCCGGACCGCCCCGTGCCACCGTGGGGGCGGTCGATGATCGGAGTGCAGCCATGACGGAGAGCACGCACGCACCGTATCCACCCGGGGCGATCGCAGACGATGCGGTCACGCTCGCCCGCCGTTGGATCGAAGAGTCCGCCACCTCGACTCCCGACCGGGCAGGCCGCCAGCTGGCGGGTGTGCTGAAGGATCCGCACGGCCTCGACTTCACCGTCCGTTTCGTCGACGGGGTGATCCGTCCGGAGGACCCGACGGTCGCGGCGCACAACCTGGCCGAACTCTCCCGCGAGGTACCTTCCTTCCTTCCCTCTCATCTGCGACTGGCGTTGCGTGCCGGTGGCACGCTCGGTCCCGAGTTCCCCCACCTCGTCGTACCCGTCGCGCGCCGTGCGCTGCGGGCGATGGTCGGGCACCTGCTCGTCGATGCGACCGACCGGCGGCTCGGACGTGCCCTCGCCGTGATCCGGCGCCGTCGTGTGCGGCTGAACCTCAATCTGCTCGGGGAAGCGGTGCTCGGCGACAAGGAAGCGGCCCGCCGCTTCGAAGGCACACGGACGCTGCTGGCGCGCGACGACGTGGACTACGTGTCGATCAAGGTCTCCGCCACCATCGCCCCGCACGCCGCGTGGGGGTTCGACGAGGCCGTCACCGACATCGTGGACAGGCTCACGCCGTTGTATCGGCTCGCGGCACAGTCGGCCACACCGAAGTTCGTCAATCTCGATATGGAGGAATACCGCGACCTCGAACCGACCATCGCGGTCTTCACGAGACTGCTGGACCTCCCCGAGTTCCTGCACCTCGAGGCCGGCATCGTCGTCCAGGCTTATCTTCCCGATGCGCTCGCCGCGTTGATCCGGCTCCAGGAATGGGCCGCCTCTCGGCGTGCCCGCGGCGGCGCTCCCATCAAGGTGCGCGTGGTCAAGGGCGCAAATCTGCCGATGGAACGCGTCGAGGCGGCGCTGCGCGGCTGGCCGCTCGCTACCTGGAGCACGAAACAGGACACCGACACGAACTACAAGCGGTTGCTGCACTACGCGCTGACACCCGAACGGATCGACAACGTCCGGATCGGGGTCGCCGGGCACAACCTGTTCGATATCGCCTACGCCTGGCTCCTGGCAGGCAGACACGGCGTGCGACACGGGGTCGATTTCGAGATGCTCCTGGGCATGACGCAGAACCAGGCCGACGTGGTGCGCCGCCACGTCGGTGGTCTGGTGCTCTACACCCCCGTCGTGCATCCCGAGGAGTTCGACGTCGCGCTGTCGTACCTGGTGCGCAGGCTCGAAGAAGGCGCGGGCCAGGACAACTACATGTCGGCCGTGTTCGATCTGCGCGACGATCCGTCGCTGTTCGAGCGGGAGGCGCAGCGATTCCGGGATTCGGTCGCTGCGCTCGACGAACGAGTCCCTGAGCCGAACCGGCGACAGGACCGCCACGAGGTTCCGGACGCCGCGGACGGCGACGGCTTCTTCAACACCGCGGACACCGACCCGTCGCTGCCCCGGAATCTGGCCTGGGGGCGGGCGATCCTCGAACGGGTTCCCTCCTCCTGCCTCGGCTCGGACCTCGTGCGCGCCCACACGGTGACGTCGTCCGACCGGCTCGACGCCATCGTGGCGGCAGCGTCGGACGCAGGGCGGGGCTGGGGGGCGCGCAGTGCCGCGGACCGGGCTACGGTGCTCGAACGTGTCGCGCGGAGGCTCGAGGCGCGTCGCGCCGACCTGTTGGAGATCATGGCGGCCGAGGGCGGCAAGACTCTCGACGAATCCGACCCGGAGGTCTCCGAGGCGATCGACTTCGCCCGCTACTACGCCGACCGGGCGCGCGATCTCGCAGCCGTGGACGGAGCCCGCTTCGTGCCCTCGGCGCTCACCGTGGTCACGCCGCCGTGGAATTTTCCGGTAGCGATCCCGGCAGGGTCGACGCTGGCGGCGCTGGCATCGGGGTCGGCGGTCGTGCTCAAGCCCGCCGCCCTGACCGCACGCTGCGGTTCCGTACTCGCCGAGGCAATGTGGGAAGCCGGGGTGCCGCGCGACGTTCTTCACCTCGTCCACCTGGGAGAACGCTCGCTGGGCACGCAACTGATCTCGGATCCTCGCGTCGACCGGGTCGTGCTCACCGGTGCCTACGAGACCGCAGAGCGATTTCGATCGTTCCGGCCCGGACTGCGGCTCATGGCCGAGACCAGCGGCAAGAACGCGATCGTGGTGACGCCGAGTGCCGATCCCGACGCCGCGGTGCGCGACATCGTGCAGTCGGCGTTCGGCCATGCGGGGCAGAAGTGCTCGGCTGCGTCGCTCGTCGTCCTCGTCGGGTCGGTGGCATCGTCACGGCGGTTCCGGGACCAGCTCGTCGACGCCGTCACGTCGCTCACTGTCGGGCCGGCGCACGACCCGCGTACCCGGATGGGGCCGCTTGTCGAACCTGCGCACGGGAAGCTGCTCGACGCCCTCACCACACTGGAACCGGGCGAATCGTGGTTGACGGCACCGCGTCGGCTCGACGACGAGGGCAGGTTGTGGACTCCGGGCGTGCGCGAGGGCGTGCAACGCGGGTCGCGCACGCATCTGGTCGAGTTCTTCGGTCCTGTGCTGGGAATCATGACCGCGGCGGACCTCGATGAGGCGATCGACATCCAGAACGAAGTCGACTACGGGCTCACCGCCGGTCTGCATTCGCTCGACACCGCGGAGATCGCCCGCTGGCTGGGCCGCGTCGAGGCCGGGAACGTGTACGTCAATCGCGGGATCACGGGTGCTGTGGTGCGCAGGCAACCGTTCGGCGGCTGGAAGAAGTCGTCGGTCGGCGCGGGATTCAAGGCGGGCGGTCCCCAGTACCTCTTCGGGTTCGGTTCATGGGAGTCGCTGCCACACAAGGCCGTCGACGCCGTTGCTGCCGACGGAGCCACCGAGGCGGTCGTCGGCCGTCTCCTGACCGCGTCCCGAGAATGGACCGGCACCGATTCGGGGATGCTGCGCCGGGCGTTCGCCGATGACGCCCGCGTATGGCGTTCGGAGTTCGGCGTCCCGAAGGATGTCAGCCGCCTCGTCGTGGAGCGGAACCTCTTCCGTTATCTTCCGGCGCGGGTGTGCGTCCGACTCGGCGAGGACGGAAACCCGGTAGATTTCGTGAGGGTACTCGGCGCGGCGGCACGCACCGGTGCGCAAGTGGAAGTGTCTTCCGCTCTTGAGATTCCACGCGCCGTCCTGTCGGCAACCGGGCAGATGATCGAAAAGAGTGTCACTGAAACCGACGCGGAGTGGCTGGATCGGATCTGCTCCGGCGACTCGGTGCGCGTCCGGATGATCGGTGGAGAGCCCCGCACTGTCGCAGAGCGCCTCGGTGGCCGTTGCGACGTGCCGGTCTGGGATCACCCTGTGACCGAGTCCGGTCGGGTGGAGATGCTGCCCTTCCTTCTCGAACAATCGGTATCGATCACGGCACACCGGTTCGGCACCCTCCACCACCTCACCGACGAGATCATCTGAGTTCGCCCCGTCCGATTGACCGGAAGCCCTGTGGAACGAATGGATCTGAGGTGCAATAGGAGCATGGATATCGCCACGACACCCCCCACCGAACGCCGGAAATTGGCGTTGGCGGCTGTGAAGGAATTAGGTCCCAATCGCACGGAAAAGGCGGCATTGAAGGTTCGGTGTCCCGCCGGCCACACCATCGCGGCCGTGTACGAGACTTCCGCGGGCCCGGTGGTCGTGTCCAAGAGCGGACCGGGCGGGCGTGGCAACCGCGACCGTGAAGCGACCGGTCACCACGGCGACAAGCTCCATTCCGAGTTCGTCGACACGCTCGAGGCGACGCAGTTCGAGGACGACGGCATTCCGTCCGGATGCGCGTGCGGACCGAAAGGGCTGTCCCGCAAAAAGTTACAGGCCGCCTTCGCGGCACAGGAACACGTCGTGAACCTGACCTGACCGGTCAGATCCCCAGGTTCCACCGAATCCGGAACAGATCGAGAACCTGGTCCGCCCAACCGAGCACCGACAGCGACGAGTCGACATTCTGCGGAGGCGCCTGCACCAGGGTGTCGTTGCGGAGCAACCGGGCGAAATCCACTTCGACGCGACCCTCGCGCACCGCACCGCGGGGATGCCGGAACTCCACGCCGGCTCGCACCATGATGTCGACGATCTCCTGCGCGAGGATGCCGTAGCCGACAGTCGTCGGATGCACGCCGTCCAAGGAGAACACGCCGCCCGTGGCGCGTCCGCCGTTCCCGTCCGCGGACAGGAACCGGGTGTCCGGGACGGGCATGAGAGCGGCGAGCAGCGGCGGCAGCGGATACGGAGTCCACCACTCCGGACGCGCCGCGAGATCATCGACGTAGCGGCGCGCGGCCAGACGGTCGAGGATTCCCGCAGAGTCGAGCAGGTACCAGTCGAGACCGTCCCGGCGAGCATCGGCGACTGCCTCCGTGATGGTGATGTTGTAGAGGTCGATCGCGGTGTCGACCGCGTACGCCTGCGCACCCGTGAGGTGCTCGTCGCGAGCAGGGTCGAAGCGGCCTTCGTCGATCCAGGGCCGGGTGTAGTACGGAAAGTACGGTGACCCTGACTTCGTGCCGATCCCCCGGGCTATCGGCGCGATGGTGACGTGCGGGACGGTGCACAGGATGATGTGACGAGCCTCGACCGTCCGGAGTCGCGCCACGACCTCGGCGAATTCGGCGTCGAAGTGCTCCGGTGTCCAGATCGTGGCGTCGCGGGTGCGCTCGAGTTGCCGGAAGTCCTCACCGCTCCACACGACCCGCAGTTCGGTGGCGGCGCGCAAGGCGTTGTTGGCGCCCAGGAAGACCACCAGCGTCTCGATACCGGCATCGGTGCCGTCGTCGTGCTCGGCACCGAGCGCCCGCGCGGCGTCGAACACGGTCTCGTGACGACGCTGCTCGTCCCAGCGCGGATAGACCCTGAGAGCGGCGCGCTCCGCATTGTTCTCGACGATTTGGTCGACGAGGTTGTCCCGCGGGGTCGCGAGCGCACGTTCGCAGTGTGCCGCGGTCTTCTCCAGCGCGTCCCGCAGATCCCAGCCATAGCAGGAGAGATTGTGGTTGTAGCCGGCCACGATCGGCGCCTCGGCACCCGGGCCGCGCTCCCAGTAGTCCTCGACCTCGTCCATGAACCCGCGCACAGCGAACAAGGCCGTCGGAAGTTCCCACACGTCGAGACGGCCCCCGTATCGATCCTCGAGCCGGCGCAACAACAATTCGACGTTGAGTGGCAGCCCCCCGGGTCCTCCGAAGCGGGGATACCGGAAGGCCGCAAGGATGCCCAGTTCGTAGGCGACGATCGCGGGTACCGACACCTCCGTCCGGTAGATCGCACCGCTCTGGAATCCCTGGAGAAGCGAGTCGCCGACGGCGACGAGCCGATGGGGCGGAACCCCGCGCGGGGTCGGGCGGTCGACGGCGATACCGGCGGTCGGATCGAAGACCGGCGGGCGGGGAGCGCGCTGGGCCTGTGCCACGACAGAGTCCGGGGTTCCCTCCGGCAACGCGGCCTGTGCGGACACGGGGCCACCCCCTCGGTGTGTCGTCCGTCGAGCGTGGGCCGCGTGCGTGAGGTCTGTCAAGGGTGCGGTGAGGTGTCGCCGGTGCGCGAGAATATGCAGACTGGACGGGACCATCGTGGCCGCACGGCCACCGAACACGGAGAAGCAGGAGGGTGGATGACGAGCGCCGACTTCGCCCACACCGACCGCGCTGAAAAGAATCGCCGGGAGAAGGCGGTGGGCCTCGCCCGCTACACCTGGAACCGCGGTGTCACCGGCGCGGAGTTGCTGGCCATGTCCGACGACACGCGCAGGCGGCTGGCACGAGCCGCAGACGCCCACCCGCCGCGCACGATGGAAACGTGGGCGCTCGTGGCGCAGTTGCTCGACGAGAAGACCGCATGGGCGCACGAGCACCCGGATCATCCTTCGGCCACGCGCACCCACCCCGACGAGAAGATCATGTGGGTCAAGCCGCCGGTCAGGTCCTGGCTCGACTGACGCGAGGGTGCGACTGCGGGGCGCAGGTGGTAGAAATGCACTCCGTGTCCGAGAGTGCAATTTCTATCGACGAGGGTGCCCGGACCCGTCGCATGCAGCGCACACGCGCCGCGCTCGTCGAGCACGCACGCACACTCACCGCCCGTCGGGGTCTCGCCGGCTTCACCGTCGAGGAACTGTGCGAACACGTCGGAGTGTCGCGACGAACCTTCTTCAACTACTTCGCCTCGAAAGAGGATGCGGTGCTCGGCAACCCGCCTGCAGCACTCACCCCGGAAGACCGCGACGAGTTCGTGGCGGGGGGCGACCGCACCGGGCCCGGCTCCTCGCCGGCCCTGCTGCGCGGTATCGCGCGGCTCGCCGTTGCACTGTTCGAACGCAACGATTTCACTCGGGAACAACATCGACTCCGCTGCGAGATCGTGCGCAGCGAACCTCAGTTGCTCGCCCGCATGATGTCGCTGGGCGAGTCGCACCAGCAGGACTTCGCCGAACTGATCGCCGCACGCGAAGGGCTCTCCGCCGACGACCCCTTCGTCCGCGTCACCGTGCGATTCGTCGCCGGTCTCATTCACGACGCCGTCGACGAGTTCTTCCGCACGCCCGACAGCCCACCGTTCCGCGACCTGCTCGAACGCGACATCGGATGTGCCCAGCGGTTGCTCGAACACCCTCTCGACCTCGACGACCCGACAGGAATACGGTGACCTCTACCGCAGAACCACTGGTTCTCTCCCAACGCCGAATCTGGATCATCTTCTCGGCCCTGATCGCCGGCATGCTGCTGGCGAGCCTCGACCAGACGATCGTCTCGACCGCGATGCCCACCATCGTGGGCCAGCTCGGCGGCGTCGAGCACCAGGCGTGGATCACCACCGCATACCTGCTCGCCACCACGATCGTGATGCCCGTCTACGGCAAGTTCGGCGACGTCTTCGGCCGCCGGTACCTGTTCATGATCGCCATCGCGATTTTCACCCTCGCGTCGGCGGGCTGCGCGTTCACCGACGACTTCTGGACGTTCGTGGTCTTCCGCGCTCTGCAGGGCGCCGGAGGCGGCGGCCTGATGATCTTGTCGCAGGCCATCATCGCCGACATCGTTCCCGCCAGCGAACGTGGCAAGTACATGGGTCCGCTCGGCGCGATCTTCGGTCTCTCCGCCGTCGGTGGCCCGCTGCTCGGCGGGTTCTTCGTCGATCACCTGACGTGGGAATGGTGCTTCTACATCAACATTCCCGTCGGCATCGTCGCGCTGCTGATCTCGTGGTTCATGCTCACGCTGCCGACGAAGAAGCCCACCAAGCGCATCGACATTCTCGGTGTGATCACGCTGTCGCTCGCGACGACCTGCCTGATCTTCTTCACCGATTTCGGCGGCGACGCGGACCGCGGCTGGAGCGACCCGCTCACCTGGGCATTCGGCATCGGCCTGCTGGCCATGGCATGCCTGTTCGTGCTCGTCGAATCCCGGGCACAAGACCCCATCATCCCGCTGTCGCTGTTCCGCAATTCGATCTTCGTCAACGCGACCGCGATCGGTTTCGTGCTCGGTCTCGGTATGTTCGCAGCGCTCGCGTTCATGCCCACGTTCCTGCAGATGTCGTCCGGCACCTCCGCGGCGGTATCGGGCCTGCTGCTGCTGCCCATGATGGTCGGCCTCCTGATCACCTCGATCGGCTCGGGCCTCGCGATCACCAAGACGCAGCGCTACAAGATGTACCCGATCGCCGGGGCCTCGATCACCGCGCTGGCGATGCTGTGGCTGACCACCCTGCAAGGCAGCACACCACTGTGGGTGATCTGCTCGATGCTCTTCGTCTTCGGACTCGGGCTCGGCCTGATCATGCAGGTGGTCATCCTCGTCGTCCAGAACGCCGTGCCGGTCGACGAGATCGGTACCGCCACGAGCTCGAACAACTACTTCCGCGAGGTGGGCGCCGCGCTGGGTGTCGCGATCTTCGGCACGATCTTCACCAACCAGCTGTCCGTGAAGCTCACCGACGTGTTCACCACCGCGGGGGCCGATCCGGAGCAGGCCGGACAGGCCACCGCCACCCTCGACCCCGCGATCATGAAGGCACTGCCCGACGAGGTGCGGCAGGGCGTCGTCGACGCCTACGCGGACTCGCTCGCCCCCGTCTTCTGGTACCTCATCCCGTTCCTGATCGTCGCCATCGTCCTGGCCTGCTTCCTGAAGGAGATCCCGCTCTCCGACGAAGCCGGCATGGTGGCGCGTGGCGAAGCGATCAGCGCGAAGGACGCGGAAGCAGCGCGCACGGCGTCCGCCGAACACGACACCGTGGCGGTGTCCGCCCCCGGCGACCGGACGGAACCACCGGCGTCACCGGGCTCGTAGCGGCCGGTTCCGCACGCCAGGGACCGAGAGGTCCGGCGCAGCGCGCGGAACCTCACGTGATCGAATGGACGCCACGGGCGACATGCCGCGGCGGGCAGGCAACGGGAGGCGACACATGGGTCGGAGCATCACACCGGTCCGCGTCAAGGACGTGACGATCGGCGAGGGCACACCCAAGATCATCGTGCCCGTCACCGGCCGGACCCCGGACGAACTGCACGCGCAGGTCGAGGCACTGTCCGGGCAGGTCGCCGATGTCGTGGAGTGGCGGGTCGACTTCTTCGGCACCCTCGAGGACACCGCGTCGGTGGTCGCCCAGGCGCACGCGCTCGCCGGCGCCCTCGGTGCCACGCCGCTGCTCGCGACCTGCCGCACCGCGCACGAAGGCGGACAGGCCACCTCGGGCGACGACGCGTACGCCGAGCTGGCGATCGCGCTCGCGGAGAGCGGTGTCGTGGATCTGATCGACGTGGAGTACCGGCGCGAGAGCCGCGCGGTGAAGCAGATCGTCGCGTCCGCCCATGCTCGGAACGTCGCGGTGGTCGCGTCCAACCACGATTTCGATGCCACGCCCCCGAAAGACGACATCGTCTCGCGGTTGCGTGCGATGCAGGCACTCGGAGCGGACATCTGCAAGATCGCGGTGATGCCCCGGTCCGCTGCCGACGTGCTCACCCTGCTCGATGCGACACGCATCATGCACGAGGAGTACGCGGACCGCCCGCTGATCACCATGTCGATGGGTGGCCTGGGTGTGGTCTCCCGGATCGCCGGCCAGGTGTTCGGTTCCGCCGCGACCTTCGGGATGGTGGGCACGGCATCGGCACCCGGGCAGGTCGACGCCTCGGAACTGCGCGCGCTGCTCGACGCCCTCGAGCGGTCGCGGTAGGCGCCGTCCGGCACCTCTACCGGCCGGCGTCCGCGTCGTCCCACAGTTTCATCAGCGTCGTGAGAATCTCCTGGGCGGCACCGAGACCGGCGAGATGACTCTCACCCGGCAGATGATGGAACTCCGCGTCGGGCAGCAGATCCACCATGTGCAGGCCGTGTTCGAACGGAATGATGTGGTCGCTGTCGCCGTGCCACCAGCGGACCGGCACCTTCACGTCCGACACGCGAAAGCCCCAGTCGCGGGTGAACACCACGATGTCGGCGAACGGCGCGGAGATGCGGTGCCGGCTGCCGTTGAGCAGGTCGTCGAGGAACATCGCCTTGAACTCCGGCCTCGCGAGCAGACGGCGGTCGGCCTCCGGCGAGAGTCGTCCGTAGAGGTCGATGATCGGCGACCCCAAGGGCCGGACCAGCCGGATACCGGCGCTCAGTGCGGTACCGATGGGGGCGCCCGCCACCTGAAGGACCGGCGCGACGAACGTTCCCAGTCGCATCAGCGCACTGCTGATCGCCTCCGGACCGACCACCGGGGCGACACCGCCGAGCACTGCGGCCGCCACCACCCGATCCTGCAGCGCGTACGCGGACGCCAGCGTGAAGGGACCGCCGCCGGAGAGGCCGACGACCGCCATCCGATCGACGCCCAGGGTGTCGGCGATGATCTCCAGGTCGTCGGTGAAGGCCAGGACGTTCTCGTACAGGTGCGGGGTCGACGACCCGATCCCCGGACGGTCGATCCCGATCAGCCGGATGTTCTCCCGTTCGGCGAAGGCGCGGGCTTCGACGGGGATCTGGCGGCGCGCTCCCGGGGTGCCGTGCAGCCAGAACACCGCGCGTCCCTGCGCGGAGCCGAATTCGGCGAAACCGAGACGGCGACCGTTTCCGACCGCGACCGTACCTTCGAGCTTCGGTCGTTCGACGTCCATGCGCGTCAGCATGGCATGTGTCGGCGGTCACGTACATCTCCGCGACGTGCTTCGGCCGGGCGATTTCGCAGACCCCGACGCCCGGACGGTGGTCTGATGGAAGCGTCACCCACGAAGGGACCGATTCATGACCGAATCCTCGAACTCGGGCCGCGTGGCGGTGGTAACCGGCGCGTCGTCCGGCATCGGTGCCGCGACCGCACGTGCCCTCGCGGGCGCGGGCTTCCGCGTCGCGCTGCTCGCACGTCGCCTCGCCCGGATCGAAGCTCTCGCGGCCGACCTGGGCAGCGGTGCGCTCGCGATCCGGGCCGACGTGACCGACCGCGATTCCCTCGTCGCCGCTGCTCAGCGGGTGCAGGACGAGTTCGGCGGAGCGGACGTCCTGATCAACAACGCGGGCGTCATGCTGCTCGGACCGTTCTCGCCGAAGTTTCACGACGACTACCGCAGGATGATCGAGGTCAACCTGCTCGGGGCCATCACGACCACCGAGGTCTTCCTCGAGCAGCTTCGGGACGGTGGCGGGGACCTCGTCAACATCTCCTCGGTTGCCGGACGTACCGCCCGGCCCACCAACGGTGTCTATGCCGCCACGAAGTGGGGAATCAACGGCTGGTCCGAGTCACTGCGCCAGGAACTGCACCCCGACGTGCGCGTGATGCTCATCGAGCCCGGAATCGTCGACACCGAGTTGCCGACGCACATCACCGACAACGCGACCCGGCAGGTCGTGCAACAGGGTTACGACGCCTCCACGGTGGAGCCACCCGACATCGCGGACGTGATCGTCTTCGCGCTGACCCGTCCCCGTCATCTGACCATCAACGAGATCCTTCTCCGCCCCTCCGACCAGGCCGGCTGAGCGTGCCCGGAGTACTGCGGTCGCACGCGGATGTCGATCGAACGCCACACTCGGTGTGATGCGGGTTACAGTAATCTGACCACAGCCAGAGTCAGATCCCGATCCGACGGGAGATGTACCCCGTGACGAAGATGCTCGCTCCCCCGCCGCCCGGTCTCGAGCCCGTCCCCGGCGACAGCGGACTCCCGTACATCGGCTACGCGCTGGACTACATGCGGGACCCGATCAAGGCCTACGACAAGCGTTTCCACCGGCACGGCCCCGTGTCGTGGTTCCGGTTCGCCGGGCGCCCGTGGGTCGTGCTCATCGGGCCCGACGCCGTGGGGGCGGCATTGCAGAACCGCGACCGCGCCCTGCAGAGCGGCCCGGGATGGCGCGCGTTGATCGGCCCCTTCTTCGACCGCGGACTGATGCTCATGGACGGCGACGAGCACACCGCGCATCGCCGGATCATGGCGAAAGCCTTCACGCGCGACCGCCTCGCGCTCTACACCGACGCGATGCATCCGTCGATCGAACGCACGCTCGACACCTGGGTCCCCGGTGACGGCTTCCGGGCCTACCCCGCGCTCAAGGAACTCACCCTGAGTCTGGCCACCGAAATCTTCATGGGCGGCGCCGAGGGCTCGTCGGACCAGGAGATGCAGGAGGTCAACCGCGCCTTCATCGGGTGCGTACAGGCGGCGACCGCGATCGTCCGCTATCCGTTGCCCGGCAGCAGGTGGCGCAAGGGCATCCAGGGACGCAAGCGGCTCGAGGCGTTCTTCCGCCGCTACCTGCCCGCACGGCGCGCAGCCGAGGGCAACGACATCTTCTCGGTCTTCTGCCACGTGGAGTCCGAGGACGGGGAACGGTTCTCGGACGACGACGTCGTCAACCACATGATCTTTCTGATGATGGCAGCACACGACACCTCCACCATCACGCTCTCGACGGCGATGCAATATCTCGGCCAGTACCCCGAGTGGCAGCAGCGGTGCCGCGAGGAATCCGAAGCGCTCGGCACCGCGACGCCCGTCTTCGCGCAACTCGACGACCTCACCGCGCTCGATCTGGTGATCAAGGAGTGCCAGCGCCTGGTCACGCCGGTACCCGGCGTCGTGCGCCGGGCAGGGGCCGACACCGAGATCCTGGGGCATTTCATTCCCAAGGGCACGCTCGTCAACGTCGGTGTCCACTACAGCCACCACATGGCCGAATTGTGGCCGGATCCCGAACGTTTCGACCCCGAGCGGTTCGCTCCCGAACGGCGGGGGGACCGCGTCCATCCCCACGCGTGGACGCCTTTCGGCGGTGGCGTGCACCGCTGTCTCGGGCAGCACTTCTCGGGCGCCGAGATCAAGTCGGTGCTGCACCACCTGCTGCTCCGGTACGAGTGGGACGTACCCGCCGACTACGTCGCACCGATGAACTTCACGTCGCTGCCGTTTCCCGACGACGGAGGGCCGATCAACCTCCGCGCCAGGTGACCGCTCCGCTTCAGCACGCCGAGAGAACGCGGGCCATGGCGTCGCGCTCTTCCGGGGTGACCCACAGCCGGTACTCGACCTTCACCTCGACCTGGCGCGCCACGTAGTCGCAGTGGTAACCCGCGTTGGGTGGCAGCCAGGCGGAAGCGTCGGAGTCGCCTTTGGACTGGTTGGTACGGCCGTCGACCGCCTGCAGATTGCGCGGATCGTTGGCCAGGTTGCGACGCGCCTGGTCGTCGAGGTGGCGCGCACCCTTCTTCCACGCGTCGGACAATGCCACGATGTGGTCGATCTGCACCGCGGAGGACGTGTCGGTACCGCGTCGGAAGAAGATCTCCAGGTTCGTGTACGTATCCCGCAGGGTGCCGGTCCGGACCGTGCAGTCCTTCGTGGCGGGCTCGAGCGAGATGTCGACGAGGTCGCGCTTGAGAATGTCGTTGCGGGTGTCGCAGCCGTTGCGGCCGAACCCGACCGTGACGTTGTCGGTCCAGGCGGGCCCGAAGAGCTCACGGCTGTAGCCGTCCTGAGGATCGGCGGCGCGTACCGGCAGCGCCGAGAGCGCCGCGAGGACCGCCGTGGGGTCGCCTCCCGTGGCAATCCCCACCGGCGGCTCCGCTGCCCCCGACTCGTCGGTGACGACGGGTTCGAGGACGACGACCGCGATCGAGACCGCGATGAAGCACAGAATCCACAGCCATCGAGGAATCGACGGCTGTCCTGTACGGGCCATGTACTACTGCGCCAGCGGAGGCATCTTCACGATCTGGCCGGCGTAGGACAGGCCGGCACCGAACGCGAGGAGAAGGGCAGTGCTGCCCGCCTCGACCTGACCGGTGCGCAGCATCTTCTCCATCGCCAGCGGGATCGACGCGGCAGAGGTGTTGCCGGTCTCGATGATGTCGTCGGCCACCTGCACGGACTCGGGAAGCTCGAGCTGCTTGACGATGACGTCGTTGATCCGCAGGTTCGCCTGGTGCGGCACGAATGCGTCGAGGTCGGCGAGAGCGACCCCGGACTTGTCGGCGATCTGGCGGGCGTACTTGCTCATCTCGAAGGCTGCCCAGCGGAACACCGCGGTGCCTTCCATGATGATCCAGGGACGCTTCTGCTGCGGGTTCTGGGCGAAGTCGACCCAGTCGGGCTCCTGGCGGATGGCGTTGCCCTGCGAGCCGTCCGATCCCCACACCGTGGGGCCGACACCGACCTCGTCGGAGGCACCGACGACGACCGCGCCCGCACCGTCACCGAAGATGAATCGCACGGAGCGGTCGGTGGGTTCGGTGGCGTCGCTCATTCGCTCGACGCCGACGACGAGCACCTTCTCCGCGGTCCCGGCGCGCACCAGGTCGGATGCGACACCCAACGCGTAACAGAAGCCTGCGCAACCGGCCTGGATGTCGAGGGCGGCGGCGCCGCCGGTACCGAGGCGGTCCGCGACGAGCGCGGCGGCCTGCGGCGTCTGGAAGCCGTAGGTGGAGGTCGCGATGATGACGGTGTCGATCTGCGGGCCGCTCAGTCCGGCTGCGTCGAGCGCCTTCGAGGCGGCATCGACCGACATGTCCACGATCGTCTCTTCGGGGTGCGCCTTCGCGAAACGGCGTTCCTTGATTCCGGATCGCGACTGGATCCACTCGTCGCTGGAATCGATCTGTTCACAGATCTCCGCGTTGGTGACGACCCGCTCGGGCCTGTGCACACCCAACCCGAGAAGCGCGCTGTTCCTCAGCGTGGCGGGGACGGCGATCTGTGCACCCATCAGGCGAACTCCTCCTCCTCGGGCACTGCTCATCAGTGCGCCGCATCGAGACACGGTAGCGCGGGTTACGAAAATGTCACAGCACGGGGTCCGGGCAGGCCGCGCCCAGTGGTATCGCACCTCGTCGGAGCCGGTATCGCGCCCGGTCGCTACCGTGCCGGTATGGACGCACAGGACTGGGACGACCGGTACGAATCCTCGGAACTGGTGTGGGGCGCTCCGCCCAACCCGGTGGTGGTGGAGTTCGCGACGTCGCTGCCGCACGGGCGCGCGCTCGATCTCGGCTGCGGGGAGGGCCGCCACTCGTTGTGGCTCGCGACGCGCGGCTGGGAGGTGGTCGGCACCGACTTCTCGGCCGTGGCGCTGGACAAGGCCCGCCGAATCGCTGCGCAGGCGCCCAAGAGATCGCGCGACCGGTTGCGATATCAGCTCTCCGATGTGATTTCCGACACCTTCGACGGCACGTATGACTTGATCCTCTCGGTATTCCTGCATTTCCCTCCGTCGCAACGGAAAGCACTCGTCGACAAAGCCGTCAGTTCGCTGAAACCTGACGGAATCCTCATATTTCTCGGCCACGACTCGACAAATCTCCAGCATGGAGTCGGAGGCCCCAAGGATGCCGAGATCCTCTACACACCAACAGATGTCGTGAACGACATCGACGGCCGACTCGATATCGAGGTTGCCGAACGCAGGCACCGCGAAACGGAAGCGGGAACTGCCGTCGATGCCTTGGTGGTGGCACGCAAAGTCAGTCTTGGAAGTTAGTTGCCCGACGAGTAACATAGAGATGTTACCGACGAGTAATAAGCTTGGGCGGTACTTGATCCAACTGGACCGCACCACACCCCCGGGAGACATCAGACATGGGCCATTACAAGAGCAACCTCCGCGACCTCGAGTTCAATCTCTTCGAGTTCCTGCAGATTCAGAAGGTCCTCGAAACAGGTGCGTTCGGCGACCTCGACGAGGAGACCTCGCGCGGCATCCTTTCCGAGGTCAAGGCGCTCGCCGAGGGTCCCGCTGCCGAGGCCTTCGCGGAAACCGACCGCACTCCCCCGGTCTTCGACCCGGAGACCCACTCGGTGTCCATCCCCGAGGGCTTCAAGAAGGCGTTCCGGGCGTGGTGGGATGCCGGCTACTGGTCCATGGGCATCCCTGAGGAGCTCGGCGGCACCGAGTCGCCGCGCGCGCTCCTGTGGGCGGTCAACGAGATGATGCTCGGCGCGCAGCCCGCCGCATTCATGTACGCAGCAGGTCCCGCCTTCGCCGGCGTGCTGTTCGAGAACGGCACCGACGAGCAGAAGCAGTGGGCCGCCACCTGTGTCGAACGCGGCTGGGGCGCCACCATGGTGCTCACCGAGCCCGACGCCGGATCCGACGTGGGCGCGGGCCGCACCAAGGCGATCAAGCAGGACGACGGCTCGTGGCACATCGAGGGCGTCAAGCGCTTCATCACCTCGGCCGACTCCGACGACCTGTTCGAGAACATCTTCCACCTCGTCCTCGCCCGCCCCGAGGGCGCCGGCCCCGGCACCAAGGGCCTGTCGCTCTTCTTCGTCCCGAAGTTCCACTTCGACTTCGAGAAGGGCGAGATGGGCGACCGCAACGGCGTGTTCGTCACCAACGTCGAGCACAAGATGGGCCTGAAGGCCTCCGCGACCTGCGAGCTCACCTTCGGTGGCCACGGCGTCCCGGCCAAGGGCTGGCTCGTCGGTGAGGTCCACAACGGCATCGCGCAGATGTTCGACGTCATCGAGCACGCTCGCATGATGGTCGGCACCAAGGCCATCGCCACCCTGTCGACCGGCTACCAGAACGCACTCGCGTACGCCAAGGACCGCATCCAGGGCGCCGACCTGACCCAGATGTCCGACAAGACCGCCCCGCGCGTGTCGATCCTGCACCACCCCGACGTGCGCCGCTCGCTCGCGATGCAGAAGGCGTACTCCGAGGGCCTGCGCGCCGTGTACCTCTACACCGCCGCACACCAGGACGACGTTGTCGCCGAGCAGGTCTCCGGCGCCGACGCCGGCCTCGCCCACCGCATCAACGACCTGCTTCTGCCGGTCGTCAAGGGCTGTGGCTCGGAGCGGGCCTACCAGTACCTGACCGACTCGCTGCAGACCTTCGGTGGTTCCGGCTTCCTCCAGGACTACCCGATCGAGCAGTACATCCGCGACGCGAAGATCGACTCGCTGTACGAGGGCACCACCGCCATCCAGGCGCAGGACTTCTTCTTCCGCAAGATCGCCCGCGATCGCGGTGTCGCTCTCGCCCACGTGGCCGGACAGATCAAGAAGTTCCTCGAGCGCGAGAGCGGCGACGACCGTCTCAAGGCGGAGCGTGCACTGCTCGCCACCGCCCTCGACGACACGCAGGCCATGGTCGCGACGCTCACCCAGTTCCTCATGGGTGCGCAGGAGCAGCCGACCGAGCTGTACAAGGTCGGTCTCGGATCGGTCCGCTTCCTCGAGTCCTTCGGTGACCTGATGATCGGCTGGCTGCTGCTCGAGCACGCCGAGATCGCACTCACCGCGCTCGACGCCGGTGCGGACGCCAAGGACAAGGCCTTCTACGAAGGCAAGGTCGCCGCAGCATCGTTCTTCGCCAAGAACGTTCTGCCGCAGCTGACCACGTCGCGCAACGTCATCGCCAATGTCGACCTCGACATCATGGAGCTCGACGAAGCCGCATTCTGATCCTCGCGTAACACCCGCGGACACAACGAGACGACAGTGGCTCCCGCCGATATCGGCGGGAGCCACTGTCGTCCGGTTACCGCACGATCAGAACACGACCACCCCGCGCAGATTCCTGCCCTCGTGCATGTCGGTGAAGCCTTGGGCGATGTCGTCGAGCTTGTAGGTGGACGTCACCAGCTCGTCGAGCATGAGCTTGCCCGAGGTGTAGAGGTCGATCATCCAGGGGATGTCGCCGGTCGGCGCGAAGGCGCCGAACAACGAGCCCTGAAGTCGCTTCTGGTACAGCACCAATTCCATGGCGCTGATGGGGATCCCGAAGTCGGTCATCTTCCCGAGACCGGTCACCACACAGGTGCCGGCCTTCCGGATCGACGAGAACGCCTCCGCGATGTGCTCGCCGGTTGTCACGCCCACGGTGACGATCGCGGCGTCGGCGCCCTGCCCGTTGGTGTACGAGCGTGCGATCTCGGTGGCCTCCGTCATACCCGCGACGGCATGGGTCGCACCGAACCGCAGTGCGCTCTCGCGCTTGAACTCCACCGGGTCGACGGCGATGATGTGGGCCGCTCCGGCGTGCGCGGCTCCCTGCACGGCGTTGATGCCGATTCCGCCGATTCCCTGCACGATGACGGTCTGCCCGGGATAGACCTCTGCGGAGTTGACCGCCGCGCCCCATCCGGTGCCGACACCGCAGCCGAGCAGGCACAGCTTGTCGAGCGGGAGATCCTTGTCCACCTTGATCGCGGAATCGACGCTGACGGTGGTGTATTCGCTGAACGTGGACAGCCCGCACGTCTGTGCGACCTCGACGCCGTCGAGGCTCAGCCGGAAGCTCGCCGGATCGTCGGGGCGGCTGCCGGTCATGATCGCCGCACCTCGATCGCACAGGTTCTGGAGGCCCTTCGCGCACCAGCGGCACCGTCCGCACGCAGCCAGGAACGAGAACACCACATGGTCGCCCTCGCTCCATCCCGTGGTGCCGGGTCCGACCTGCACCACCACACCGGCACCCTCGTGACCGCCGCAGATGGGGTAACTGCCGACCGCGTGGTCACCGGTGGCGATGTGGTCGTCGGAATGACACAGCCCTGCGGCCACCATCCGGACCATCAGTTCGCCGTGGCGCGGTTCGTCCAACTCGAGGTCGGCGATCTCGTAGGTACCGGGTGCTGTGCGGATAATCGCGCCACGGGTCTTCATCAGGTGTTCTCCTCGGGGTGGGGGCGAGCGTGGGGTAGCCGGGCAGTCACGGGGTGATCTGAGCCGCCATCGCGGCGCGGTATCCCTCGCCGTACGGCGGCAACATTCCCCACTCGCGGCGCGGATCATGTTCCGGTGACTCGAAAATTGTTCGGGCGTGGCTGAATTCGAGGAATCCTTCGCGACCGTTGTAGTGACCCATCCCGGATTCACCGACACCGCCGAACGGCGCGTCGAGCATCCCCGCGTGCATCAGCACGTCGTTGATCGTGACGCCACCGGACGTGGTGCCGTCGACGACGGTGCGCTGCTCGTCGGCGTCCCTCCCGAAGTAGTACAGCGCCAAGGGTTTCGCACCCGAGTTGACGGTGTCGAGGACGTGCGCGAGATCGTCGTATGTCCGCACCACCAGGGCGGGTCCGAAGATCTCTTCCCGCGAGATCGCCGCAGACTCTGGCGGGTCGAGCACCAAGCGCAGCGGCCGACGGCGTTCCTCGGTGCTGATCGGCTCGTCCGGAGCCACCTCGACTCGTGCGCCCAGTCCTGCTGCCTCGCTGACGTATCCGTCGATCCGTGCGGCATGCCGGTCATCGACGATCGCGGTGGCGTCCGGATTTCCGGCCACCGTGGGCAGCAACTCCGCGTAGGACCGGGTTATCGCCGAAACGAACGACTCGAGGGATTCGGCGGGCACGTACACGGTGTCGGCGTTGACGCAGAGCTGACCTCCGTTGGTGGCCTTGGCAACCGCGATACGGAACGCCGCCGTGTCGAGGTCGGCCGAGCGCCCGATGATCACCGGCGACTTCCCGCCCAGTTCCAGGGTCACCGGGACGAGGTTGCGGGCAGCGTTCTCGAGCACCGAGCGACCGGCGGCCACACCACCGGTGAAGACGATGTGGTCGAAGGGCAGCGACGTGAGGGACCGCGCGACATCCGGGCCACCGGTGACCACCGCGACGTCCACGGGATCGAGGAACTCGGCGGCCGCCTCGGCCAGCACCTGCGCGGTGCGCGGGACCACCTCGGACGGTTTGAGCACCGCGCGGTTGCCGGCTGCGAGGACACCGGCGAGTGGGCCCATCAGGGTGTAGACCGGAGCGTTCCACGTTCCGATGATCGCGACCGAGCCCTTGGGCTGGTAATGGATCGCAGCGGTAGCACCGAGTTGGTCGTACGGCGCGAACACCGTCCGCTGCTCCGGCTGCATCCAGCCGTCGAGGTGATCGCGCGCGTACTTCAGAGCGGTCACCGAGCCGAGCACGTCGTTGACGGTCGTGTAGCCCGGATGACGTCCACCGAAGTCGGCGTCGATCGCCTCGACCAGTTCGTCGCAGCGGGCGACGAGCATGTCGATCACCCGCTGGATGCGGGCCCGGCGTTCCGCGGGAGAACTCGTCCGCTGAGAACGGAACTCGGCCTGCTGATCTGCGAGAAGCTCGACGGCCGACGACTCCGCGCTGATGTGTGTGGTCATGCCGCCGAGGCTATGAGCGGCGTCACACTCCCCGACGTGGAATCTCGCTCAGCGGGACCGGCCGAATCTCAGTTCCCGGGTGCAGTCACGGACTCGGGCTGTCTCCGCGCGGGCGCCGCGGCTTCCGGCTCCGCGATCGGGTCGGCCGCATCGGACGCGGTGCCCTCCGCGGGCGCCTGCGCCGGTGCTTCACCGGCCGGAGCGCTCGCGGGCGTCGACGACGCGGGCGCCGGCGCCGGGCTCGCCGGAGCGGGCGCGTCGCCTCCCGCGCCCTGATCACCTTCGGAGTCCGCACCGTCCTTGTCGTCGGGCTCGACGCACTTGACGATCGGCACCGGGTCGTAGCGCACCGTCCGCGTCGTGTTCGAAATCTGCGCACCCGTCTTTGCGTCGGTCACGACACGAGTGTCGGAGACCGTGAATCCCTGGGCTCCGCTCGACGCGATGCAGCCGGGGCCGGCAGGCAACGTGATGGTGTTCGGCGTGGTGAAGTTCGTGCGCTCACCCGTGATCGACTGCACGTCCACGGTCTTGGTCCCCCACAGACGCACGGTGACGTCGGAACCGGTGGTGATCGTCTGGATGAGCACGCCCGTCTCGAACGGATTGCGGAACTGCAGGTCGATCGCACCCTCGAAGACAGTGGCCTCACGGGCGGCGGGATAGCGGGAGATGTAGTAGCTGTGCTCGGTGTGGGCGACGTCCTCCATGCCTGCGAAGTAGGACGCGTTGTAGAGCGTGGTCGCCAGCTGGCTGATGCCACCGCCGACCGCTTTGCCGGGGCGTCCCGCCTCGATGATGCCCGATTCGACGTAGCCCTCCGCTGCGCCGCGGGGGCCGGTGTACCCGTTGAGGGAGAAGGTCTCTCCCGGTTTCAGGACCGCACCGTTGATCTCCGCGGCGGCCAGGCGGATGTTGACACCGGACGCGTATTCGAAACCGCCGGTCGTGTACTCCCCGATGACCTCGTTGATGCCGAGCTTCTCGGCTGCCTCGGTGGTGAGCGCAGGGTCCACGGTCTGATAGACCGCCTCGACGACCCGGTCGTCGGTGACGGCGAGCAGTTCGGGGAACGTTTCGAGGGTCTTGGCCCAGTCGACGAGTTCGCCCTTCACACCGGGCACCACCGCGGGACGTCCGCCCTGGATCTCGATCCGGGCGTCGCGGGGCTCGGTTTCCGTCGGCCGGAGCTGAGGCGCGAGAATCTCGACTGCCGCCTCGGGATGGTATTCCGGCGTCAATCCGCCTTTGCCGTCCGGCACGAACGACAGCACCGCACCGATCTGGTCGCGAGCGAGGGTCGCCGGCGTCCCGTCCTTGCCGCGCACGACGAGGTCGGCGGAGACCGCCGGAACGGCGATGTCGGCGAGGGCGCGGTCCAGGCCTTCACGCGTGACCGTGACATCGACCTGCTCGACCGGCAGCGACACTTCACCGAATGCCCAGCGCTCGGCGAACACGTCGGATGCGGTAGCGACATCCACGCGCTGACCGGGCTGCGGGGTGACGGGGACGGGGGTACCGCCCTCGAACACGATGTTGCCCTCGCGCGGCGAATACGCGGCGGCCGCCGTGAACTCGTCGATGGCAACGGCGAGCGTCGCGTCGTCTCGGGTGGAGACGACGCCGATCTCCTCGTCGCCGAAGAACGAGGCCAATCTCGTGAAGGGGTTCAGAGGCTGCGATCCGACGCGGTCGAGCGTCGCATCCCAATCGATACCGATCCCGGCCTGAGCAGGCACGATTTCCCCGCTCGTCTCCCCGGCGACAACCGGGACGGGCTCGTCGAGGCGCTCGCTGAGCACCTGACGCAGGTGTGCTTCCGCCTCGTCGAGCGACTCCCCGCCGATCTCGATGCCGGCAACGGTGACGCCGCGCGGCACCTTGCCGGAACTGACCGCGAGGTCTGCGACGTACAGCACGGCGAGCAGGGCGACGACTCCGCCGACGACGAGCGCGACCGTTCGCCTGGGCACTCCCGACCACCAGGAGCCCGATCCGTCGCCGGACGACCCGGAGTTGCCGCCGGGCGGAGGCGCGACCGGGGGCGGTGACCCGGGCGGCGGTGTAGGAGGCGACGCCGGGGGCGGCGCGTTGCGGGAATCCGGAGCCGAGGAGGGCAGCGGTGTACTTCCGGCCGGCTTCGGGGACGAGGCATCCGACGAGCGGTGGATACGGGCGGTGGACGCGTCGCCGCGACCGGATTGTGTCACCACCGGAATCACCGCCGTGGCCGCTTCGGACGGGTCCGCCTCGGGCCGTGCTGTCTCGGGGCGCGGTGCTTCGGGGCGCGCGGTCTCGAGTTTTGCCGTCTCAGGCTGGGAGGTGCCGGCCCGAGACGTCTCGGGCTGCGGCGTCCCGGAGTGGGGCGTGCCGGAGTGCGGCGTCTCAGGCTCCGGCGGCTCGGTGCCGGTACCGGTACCGGCAGGCTCTTCACGGGGAGTCTCCGGGACCCGCGGCGCCGAAAAAGCAGCGAACTGCTCGGTCGGAGCCGACGAACTGTCTGCCTCGGTTGCCGACGAACCCCGCGAATCGGGCTCGGCCGGTCGAACGTCGTCGTTCTCGTGTTCGGAGCCGTCGGTCCCGTGTGTGCCGCTCACCCAAATCCCTTCACCAACTGGGCGCGCCGGGACGGAAACCCCGTGCGCCGGTTACCACACCCAGAGTAGTTCCCCGGTTTCACCGCGCTGCGGCCGGAATGCAGAAACCCCGTGTTGCTACCAGGTCGGGGGTCAGGCAGCAACACGGGGTCGACCGGTCTATCGCTGTGCTCGCCGAGGCGTTACAGACCTACCGGATTTTTTTCGTTCGGTGTGGTCTACGCCTCGAGAATTGCGGTCACACCTTGGCCACCGGCAGCGCAGATGGAGATGAGGCCGCGGACCGGCTGCCCGGTCTCCTGCTTCTTTTCGTGCAGCATCTTGGCGAGCGCCGCCACGATGCGTCCACCGGTCGCCGCGAACGGATGCCCGGCCGCGAGTGAAGAACCGTTGACGTTGAGCTTGCTGCGGTCGATCGATCCGAGCGGTGCGTCGAGTCCGAGCTTGCCCTTGCAGTAATCCTCCGACTCGAACGCCTGCAGCGTGGCGAGCACCACGGACGCAAATGCCTCGTGGATCTCGTAGAAGTCGAAATCCTGCAACGTCAGCCCGTTGCGCTGCAGCAGACGCGGAATTGCGTAGGTGGGGGCCATGAGCAGGCCGTCGCCGCCGTGGATGTAGTCGACCGCGGCGGTCTCGGAGTCCACCAGGTACGCCAGCACCGGAAGCTTCCGTTCCGCCGCCCACTCCTCGCTGGACAGAAGCGCCGCGGAAGCGCCGTCGGTGAGAGGAGTGGAGTTACCCGCCGTCATGGTGGCGTCGCCGAGCTTCTTCCCGAACACCGGCTTCAGCGTCGACAGCTTCTCGACCGACGAATCGGGCCGCAGATTGTCGTCGCGGGTGAGGCCGAGGAACGGGGTGACCAGATCGTCGAAGAATCCGCGATCGTAGGCCGCGGCCATGTTGCGGTGGCTCGCGACGGCCAGTTCGTCCTGATCCTCGCGCCGGATTCCGAATTCCTTGGCGGTGATCGCGGCGTGCTCGCCCATCGACAGACCGGTGCGGGGCTCGCCGTTGCGGGGGATCTCGATGCCGAGCATCGACGGACGGACGTTGCCGAGCAGCTTGGCGCGTGCTCCGGTGCCGCGTGCCCGGTTCAGCGAGAGCAGGAATTCGCGGAGTTCGTTGCTCACGGCGATGGGTGCGTCGGAGGTGGTGTCGACGCCACCGCCGATGCCGGCCTCGATGCGGCCGGCGGCGATCGCGTCTCCCACCGAGATGATCGACTGCAGACCCGTGCCGCAGGCCTGCTGGAGGTCCCATGCGGGCGTGTACGGGCTGAGTGCGCTGCCCAGGACCGACTCCCGGACGAGGTTGAAGTCACGGCTGTGTTTGAGAACGGCGCCACCGACGACTGCGCCGAGGCGTTCGCCCTGGAGGTTGAAGCGACCGACGAGGCCGTCGAGTGTCGCGGTGAACATGTCCTGGTTCGATGCGCGCGCGTACTTGCGGTCGGACCGTGCGAACGGGATCCGGTTGCCCCCGAGGACGGCGACACGGCGCTGTTGCGTGGAACGGGCTTTGGTGGTCACTGGTGTCTCCCGGATTCAGATGGACTCGAATTCTGGTTACTATTCTTACTCACGGGTAAGTTTGTTGTCGACCACTGCATCGACGACCGAAAAGAAGAAGGTGGAACCGTGGCAGAAGCCAAGGGCGCTCCGAAGCTCTACGCCCAGCTCATCTCGTCCGCACCCGGATCTTTCCTCGCCAAGCAGTTCGGCCTGCCGCAGCCGGAGAAGCTCAGGCGTTACCAGCCCGGCGAACCCGCACTCCCCGGGCCGCTCCTCGTCGGTGGCAACGGCCGGCTGATAGAGCCGATCCGGTCGCTGCTGAGTGACTACCCGATCGCCGACCCCGCCGACACGTCGTTCGGCGGACTCGTCTTCGACGCTACGGGCATCACCGACTCCGCGGGCCTCGAACAGCTCTTCACCTTCTTCCAGCCCGCGATCCGAAACGTGGCCCCGAGCGGACGCGTCGTCGTTCTCGGCACCACGCCCGAGGACGCGTCGTCGGTGGACGAACGCATCGCGCAGCGCGCGCTCGAAGGATTCACCCGCAGCCTCGCGAAAGAGCTTCGCCGCGGTGCGACCGCCCAACTCGTCTACGTCTCGCCCAAGGCGTCGACCGGACTGTCCGGCGCCGAATCGACCCTGCGGTTCCTGCTCTCGGCGAAATCCGCCTTCGTCGACGGTCAGGTCATCCGCATCGGAGACGGCGACGCGACCGCTCCGGCGTCGTGGGACAAGCCCCTCGCCGGAAAGGTCGCCGTCGTCACCGGTGCGGCGCGCGGCATCGGCGCCACCATCGCGGAGGTCCTTGCGCGCGACGGCGCCACGGTTGTCGCGGCAGACGTCCCCGCGGCCGGGGAAGCACTCGCGCAGACCGCCAACAAGGTCGGCGGCACTGCGCTCGCCCTCGACGTGACCGCGCCCGACGCAGGTGACAAGCTCGCGGCGCACCTTCTCGAACGCCACGGCGGAGCGGACATCATCGTGCACAACGCGGGCATCACCCGCGACAAGCTGCTCGCGAACATGGACGACGCCCGGTGGAACGCCGTCATAGGCGTCAATCTCGTTGCACCCCAGAAGATCACCGATGTCCTGGTCGAGAAGGGCGCGCTCAAGGAGGGCGGCCGCGTCGTGGATGTCTCCTCGATCGCGGGGATCGCCGGCAATCGTGGCCAGACCAACTACGGTGCGTCCAAAGCCGGGGTCATCGGACTGGTCCAGGCCACCGCTCCGGTCCTCGCCGAGAAGAACATCACGATCAACGCCGTCGCCCCGGGCTTCATCGAGACCGCGATGACCGCGGCCATCCCGGTCGCGACCCGCGAAGGCGGACGACTGATGAGTTCGCTGCAGCAGGGTGGCGAGACGGTCGACGTCGCGGAAACCGTGGCGTGGTTCGCGAGCCCCGCGTCGAGCGCCGTGACCGGCCAGGTCGTCCGCGTGTGCGGTCAGTCCATGCTGGGGGCCTGATGGCGGTCATCGAACTCGATTCGAGCCCTTCGGTTCTCGGCGTCTACGGCCGCGCTGTGCTGTCGGCACTTCCGGTCGTGGGAGCCAAGGGCGACACGCTGCCCGACGACACGCTCGTCCTGCGTGGACTGCGTGTGGATTCGGACAACCTCGCCGAGTACACCAAGGTGTGCGGGCTGACGTTCGGCGACACCCTGCCGCTCACCTACCCGTTCATGCTCACCTTCCCGGTGGTCATGAAACTCATGGTGTCCAAAGGGTTTCCGTTCGCAGCCGTCGGCTCGGTACACGCCGAGAACGTGATCGAACAGTACCGGCCCATCTCCGTCACCGAACCGCTCGACGTGCGGGTACACGCGGAGAACATGCGCGAACACCGCAAGGGTCTGCTGGTCGACGTGGTGAGCGAGGTCGCGGTCGGCAGGGAACCGGTGTGGCGCCAGACCTCCACGTTCCTTCATCAGCAACGGACTTCACTGTCGGGGCAGCCCAGGCAGGACCCACCGGAGGTGGAAATTCCGCCGGTCCCGACTTCCACACTGAGGGTGGATCAGAAGGTCATCTCCCGGTATGCTGCGGTATCCGGAGACCGGAATCCGATCCACGTTTCGACCCTGGGCGCCAAGGCCTTCGGCTTCCCGAAGACCATCGCCCACGGAATGTGGAGTGCGGCGGCAGCATTACGCGCCGTCGAGGGCAAGGTCCCCGGAGCAGTGACCTACGCGGTGAAATTCGGTAAACCGGTACTTCTTCCGGCGACCGTGAATCTCTACGCGCGGCGCGACGCCGACGGCTGGGATATCGCGCTTCGCCATCCGAAGAAGCTCTACCCACACCTCACCGCAACACTGCGCTGACGATCGGAGGGCAGGTTCCGGGACGCGATGGGGGCGTCCCGGCACCTGCCCTCCGACATCCGGCGGTGTTTCAGCCCGGCGGATCCGAGCGTTTTCTGCCCGCGAGACCGCGCCACGCCAGGTTGTCGAGGAGTTCGGCGGCCTTCGCGACGTCGATCTCGCCCCCCGCGATCCGGTCGGCTACCGCTTCTCCCGCACCGACCAGCGCGACAGCCATGATCGTGAAGTCCGTCCCCGGTTCGGGGTCCCGGGTGCTCGACTCGAGCAGATGCGCGGTGAGTTCGATGAGCCGATCCCGGCTGCCCCGCACCTGTCCTGCGAAGACCTGTTGCGCAAGCGCCTGGCGGTAGAGCACCATCCACGAACTGCGGTGCTGGTCGACGAAGCCGAGGAACGACTCGAGCGCGACCCGCAGTTGCTCACGCGGCGACAGCGACGGATCGCCGGCCGGGGTGAGCGCTTCGACGAAACGCTGCCCCTCGCGGCTGATGCACGCGGCGAACAACTCGTCCTTCGAGCCGTAATAGAGGTAGAGCATCGGTTTCGAGATCGATGCCCGTGCTGCGATCGCATCCATGGAAGTGTCGTGGAAACCGTTCTCGGAGAAAACGTCCACCGCGGCATCGAGCATCTGCTGCTCGCGCACCGCGCGCGGCAATCGTTTGGTTCCGCCGGCCATCGACCCTCCCCACCTCCTCGAATCGGTTTCTTACTCTACGGTAGGGAAGTCTGCGCACAGGCGCGAACATGCGTATCAGCAGTCCAGGGCGCCCTTGGCCCGAGCGACCGTACGGACGGCGTCGTCCACCCGCGACTGCGGCAGTTCTCCCGCCGCCACGGCGTCCTCGAGGTGGTCGAGGACCTCGGGGACCTCGTCCGTGGTCAGCCACAGCGCCTGGTCGACGCCGGCCACCAGCGCAGCCTCGACCGCTTCGGTGATGTCGTAGGTGTCGGTGATCGCCCGCATCCCCGACAGATCGTCGGTGAAGATCACCCCGTCGAACTCGGGTGCTCCGTACGAGCCCGACCGCAACAGTTCCACCGCTTCCGGGCTGATGCTGGCCGGCAACCCGCCCGTGAGGCCCGGAACATCGAGGTGCCCGAGCATGACGGCGACATCGGGCGCGACCAGTGCCCGGTAGGGCACGAGATCGCTCTGCTCCAGCTGCTCGAGCGGCGGAGCAGTGACAGCACCGGTGTGCGAATCCCCCGACGCCGACCCGTGGCCCGGGAAATGCTTGAGCACCGGCATGATGCCCGCATCGCGGAGACCCTGCGCGTAGGCGCCGGCGTACTCGACGACCACCTGCGGGTCGGACGAATACGAACGGTCGCCGATGACCGAGTCGTCGGGCTGACTGCTCACGTCCACGTCGGGAGCGAAGTTGACGGTGATACCGAGCTCGCGCAGCTCCCGTCCACGCTCGAGCGCCATCTGATAGGTCTGCTCGACCGTCATGGTCTCGGCGGTGACGCGCGCCGACGGATCGGTGCCGAGCAGTGCCCCGACACGCGACACCCGTCCGCCCTCCTCGTCGATGGTGACCATCAACGGCAGCGTGCTCTGCGCCGCGACACCCTGAACCTGCCGTTCGGCGAGCATTGCGGGGTCGGTCCAGCTACCGATGAAGATGCCGCCGATCTGTTCGGACTGCACCGCCGCACGCGCGTCGTCCGCTCCGGTGACTCCCACGTTGAGCAACTGCGCAAGCTTCTGCCTGCCCGTGAGCGAGGCGAGCAGATCGTCGCCGCACGCCGGTGGCGCCGTCGGCAGGGCCTCCACGGACGAGGTGGCGGTCCTCGACTCGGACGTCGCGGTGTCATCCGTTCCGCTGGTGGTCGAGACATCGGAGGTGTCGTTCGCGCCGCATCCCGCGGCTGCGAGTGCAGCGGTGAGAACGACGGCGAGCGTGTGGCGGGTCCGCATCGTTCCGACGGTAGCGGACCGCCGCGACGAACCCTCCCGCAGCCGGTCGTCGCACGCTAAGGTGCACCCGAGCATTCGTGCCGCATCCCGCAGTCGTAGAGGCCTTCCCGGGCAGACCCGGACTCCACTCGACCCCGTATCACTCGACACAGGAGGTGCCCGGTGGCCGCAGATCTGATCCTGATCGCCTACGACGGGTCCGAGAATTCCAAGCGCGCCGTGCAGTACGCGGGGCGGTTCCTCGAGTCGTGCCGAGCGGTGGTCGTCACAGCCTGGGAGCCGATGGTGCGGCAGGCGGCGCGCATGTCGGGACTCTCCGGCGTCATGCAACCGGAATGGGTTCCGGACGAGGACCGTGAGGACATCGCGCTGACCGATGCGAAGGTCACCAACGACGAAGGACTCGCACTCGCCAACTCCCTCGGGCTGCAGGCCGAGGGACGCACCGTCGAGGTGGTCAACGCGGTGTGGGCTGCCATCGTCGAAGCGGCGGACGAACTCGACGTCGACATCATCGTCGCGGGCACGCGTGGCACCACGGGCCTGCGCTCGCTGCTGCAGTCTTCGGTGGCCGACCACGTCCTGCGCCACAGTCACCGTCCCGTGCTGATCGTGCCACCTGGACGCTGAGCGCGGCGCGCGCAGGAATATCGTCGAATCACCATGGACGGTTTTCTGCTTTCCCGCGCCGATCGCACCGTGCACGCCACCGGCACGCGTCGTCTCTTCGACGATGTCGCGTCCGCGTCTCGCGCCCTGCACCGCGGAGACGCCGACATCGTCGTCGGCGCCCTGCCGTTCGACCCGACACGACCGGTTGCGCTGGCCCAGCCGGAACACACCGACGTCACCGACGGACCGTGGGCCGCGCCGGACGACCTCCCCGACCTTCCGGACGTCTACCGGACCACCGAGCTTCCGCTGCCGCGCGTGCATGTCGCGCGGGTCCGCGCACTGGTGGAACGGCTCGAACTCGGCGAATTCGACAAGGTCGTGGCGGCCAGGAGGGTCGCCCTCGAGGCCGACGCACCCATCGACCCGCTCACCCTCGCCACCCGCATGATCGAGCGGCATCCCGACGCGGCGACGTTCGCGGTCGATCTCAGTGCGGCGGGTGAACGATTCTGGGGACACACCTTGGTCGGTGCGAGCCCCGAATTGCTCGTCAGCCGCCGGGGGGACACCGTCACGTGCCGACCACTCGCCGGGACGGCGGCGCGGTGCGACGACCCCGACGACGACCGCCGCGCCGGCAAGGAACTGCTGGGGTCGGCGAAGAACCTGGCCGAGCACGGGTACGTCGTCGAGTGGATCCGTGCCCGTCTCGCGCCGCTGTGCCGCGACCTGCAGATCCCCGAAACCCCCGAGCTCACCTCCACGCCGGATGTGTGGCACCTGGCCACCCCCATCACCGGGACGCTGCGCGACCCGGAGACGGACGCGCTCACCCTCGCGGCCGCATTGCACCCCACCCCCGCCGTGGCCGGTACGCCCACCGAAGCAGCCATGGACGCCATCGCGCGGGTCGAGGGCGACCGCAGGTTCTACGGCGGCGCGGTCGGCTGGTGCGACGCCGACGGTGACGGCGACTGGTTCGTCGCGATCCGCTGCGCCGAGCTGAGTTCGGACTGCCGGCGGGCGGTCGCGTGGGCAGGCGGGGGGATCGTCGCCGATTCCGATCCGCACGCGGAACTCGACGAAACCACCGCGAAGCTGCGCACGCTGCTGGGTTCGCTCGGCGTCTAGATCCTTCTCGGGGTGCAGGCGGTCGGACATCGCGCGCCGGGGTGATAGTTTGGCGCGAGCAATATGACATGCGTTACGAACGATGGGGAGATTGGTATGGCGAAGTTCCTGGGTCCGGGCCTGGGCAGCGCGGTAATCGGTGCTGTTCTCGGCGTCGTCGCGGTGTTCGGAGTTACTGCTGCAGCGCAGGAGAACACGCGTCCCCAGATCGACCGCAGCGGAAACGCCGAGTCCTCCCTCCTGAACCAGGTTGAGTACGGCAGCCGCTGACGGCTCCGGCAACGCTTCGAGTTCACTCACGTACCGAGGCGCGACGGACACTCCGTCCGCCGAACCCCTGTCCCGCCGGTGGCTGTTCGGCGCCACCGTGGTGGCAGTGCTGTTGTCGTTCGCTCAGGTTCCAGGCCTGGTCGTCGCCGACACGAAGTACGACCTGACACAGAACCCTCTCGGATTCCTCGCGCGCGCCGCTCACCAGTGGAGTAGCACCGCACCGCTGGGACAGGTACAAAACCAGGCGTACGGCTACTTCTTTCCTCACGGCACGTTCTTCGCCGCCGGGCAACTGCTGCACATCCCGCCGTGGATCACGCAGCGTGCCTGGTGGGCGGTGCTGCTCGTCGTCGGGTTCTGGGGAATCGTGCGGCTCGCCGAGGCCCTCGGAGTCGGGAACCGCGGTTCCCGCGTTGTCGCGGCGGCCGTGTTCGTTCTCTCCCCCCGCGTTCTGACCACGCTCGGATCCATCTCGTCCGAAGCGCATCCGATGATGCTCGCCCCGTGGGTGCTCCTGCCGGTGGTGCGGTATCTGAGCACTCGGTACGTGGGCTCGCCGCGCAGGCTCGCGGCGCAATCGGCCGCGGCAGTCGCGCTCATGGGTGCGATCAATGCCGTCGCGACGGCCGCTGCATGCCTGATCGCAGCGTTGTGGTGGGCCGCGCACAAGCCCAACCGCCGATGGTGGCGGTTCACGGCGTGGTGGCTACCGCTGTGCCTCGTCGCCGTGACGTGGTGGATGGTGCCGCTACTCCTGCTCGGCCGCGTCAGCCCGCCGTTCCTCGACTTCATCGAATCGTCGGGTGTGACCACCCAGTGGACATCGCTCGCGGAAGTTCTTCGCGGAACGAGCAGCTGGACGCCGTTCGTCTCACCCGAACGCATCGCCGGCGCCGTACTGGTCACACAGCCCGCTGCCGTGCTGGTCACCGGTGCGATCGCCGCCGCCGGACTGGCCGGGCTCGCGATGCACTCGATGCCGGCACGTGGCCGGCTCACGCTGATCCTGTTCGTCGGAATCGCGGGCCTCGGCGCCGGATATGCCGGGGAGCTCGGATCGCCGGTCGCCGATCAGGTGCGCGCGTTCCTCGACTCCACGGGCGCGCCGTTGCGCAACGTGCACAAACTGGAACCGCTGGTGCGGCTGCCGCTCGTACTCGGTCTCGCGCACCTGCTGCGCCGGGTTCCGCTTCCCGGTTCGGTGCCGTGGGCGCGCACCCGGACGGCGTTCGCCCACCCCGAACGCAACCCGATGGTCGCGTGCGCCACGCTCATCCTTGTCGCCCTCACCCTCGCCACGTCGCTGGCGTGGACAGGGAAGCTCGCGCCGCGCGGCGCCTACGACGAGGTTCCGGACTACTGGCACGCCACCGCCGCATGGCTCGACGAGCACACCGACGAACGCGGTGAACGCGCTCTGATCGTGCCCGGGGCACCGTTCGGCAGCCAGATCTGGGGACTGACGCGAGACGAGCCGCTGCAGGCGCTCGCAACCACGCCGTGGGCCTCGCGCGACGCCGTGCCCCTCGTCCCGCCCGGAGCGATCCGCGCCCTCGATTCGGTGCAACGGCAGATCGCGGACGGCCGCCCGTCGCCGGGACTCGCCGCAACCCTGCGTGGCCAGGGCATCGGGTTCCTCGTAGTGCGCAACGACCTCGATCCCGAGACGTCCCCGTCCGCGCGACCCGCACTCGTCCATCGAGCCCTCGACGAGTCGCCCGGGATCGAGCGCGTCGCCCGGTTCGGCAACGACATCGTGTCGGCGAGCGCCGACGGGTTCGTGACCGACGCGGACCTGCGGCCGGCATATCCCGCAGTCGAGATCTACAAGGTCGCGGCTACCGAATCGACACCCATCGGGCCGTACATGGTGGACGCGGCCGATGTGCCCGTCGTCCAGGGCGGTCCCGAATCGCTGCTCAACCTCCGCGCGGGAGACCCGGATCTGGCCGGGCCCACGCTTCTCTCCGCCGACGCTGCCCGCACGGGGCTGCCCGTCGACGAGGCCACCGTCACCGACACCCCCACCGACCGGGAAACCGACTACGGCCAGGTCGATCACCACTCGTCGGCGATTCGTGCCGCGGACGACCCACGCCGCACCCGCAACGCGGTACCCGACTATCCGGTGCCCGGCGCCGAACTCGTCCGTGCCGAATGGGAAGGCGCACGGATCACCGTGTCGAGCGCGGCGTCGGACGCCACGCAACTCGGAGGCACCGCGGTGGGCAGCGGGCCCGCAGCCGTCGTCGACGGAGATCCCACCACCGGGTGGCACAGCAACGGCCTCGAATCCGCCGTCGGACAGTGGTTGCAACTCGATCTCGACACCCCGGTCCACTCGGGCATGCTGCAACTGACCACCAGTTCCGGTGCGCTCGGCGATCCCGTCCGGTGGCTCGAAGTGACCACCGAGCGGGGCAGTACCGCCGTGCGGGTCGAGGAGCCCGGCCGCCCTCAGACCGTCGCGTTGCCGCTCGGTACCACGTCGTGGATCCGCATCACCTCGACCCACACCGAAAGTGGTTCGCGCGGAAACCAATTCGGGATCGCGGAACTTGCGGTCGACGAATTCACCGACGGCCGCAACCCCGAGCGCCTCGACATCCGGCGCCGCATCGTCGTTCCGGGACCCGCGGAGGGTGTCACGGTGCGCGGCTGGGATCTCGGACAGGAATTCCCCGGACGCGGCAGTTGCGTCGACACCCCGGACCGGGTGCGCTGCGCGCGGGGACTCGCGACGTCGACGGAAGAACCCAACCTCTTCACACGCACGCTCGAGGTGCCTGCCGCGACCGTCGTCGAACCGGACCTGTGGCTGCGCGTGCGCCCCGGGCCCGCACTCGACGATGTCATCGACCGCACCGATCGCGTCGTCGCCCGCGGTGACGCGGAAGTCGTGGATCTGCAGGGGTCGGCGTTCGCCGCCACCGACGGGGACCCGCGCACATCGTGGGCGGCCGACGAACGCTCCCTCGCACCCGGCGGACCCCGCCCGACGCTGACGCTGGAACTGCCGTCACCGCAACGGGTCACCGGCCTCGACATCGCGACGTCGCTGGGAGTGCTGCCCGTCGCGCCACGCGCGATCGCGGTGAACCTCGGGAACGGTCCACAGGTACGTGAGCTGAGCGAAGGCACCACCACACTGGACCTCGCTCCGCATGTCACCGACCGGATCACGCTGACCGTTCTCCGCTGGGACGACGTCCTCGACCGCACGGTGCTGGGATTCTCGAAGCTTGCGCCCCCGGGTATCGCCGAGGTGACCGTCCGCGGTGACGACGGCCCGATCGGTGCGCAGGACCGGATCTACGACCGGGAGGTGACGGTCGGCTGCGACGACGGCCCGGTGGTCACCGTCGACGGGCAGCCCTACCGCACGTCGGTGACGGCGAGCGTTGCCGATCTCGCCGCCGGGGCCGAAGTGCCGGCGACGCTCTGCGATACCGATGCGGTGGGCATGAACGCCGGTCGCGTCGACGTCGACGTGTCGCCGGGAACCCCGTTCATCGTGTCCCGCCTGCAACTGACGGTGCCGGGCGCCGACGCCCCGGCCGTGTCCCCGGTGGAGTTGGAGACCGGCGCCTGGTCCGCGAACCTGCGGGAGCTCACCGTGCCCGCGAGCGACGAGGACCGGCTCGTCGTGATCCCGGAAAGCACCAACATCGGCTGGGTGGCGAGCAGCAGCACCGACGGTCTCGAGCCCACCCCTGTCGTCGTCGACGGCTGGCAGCAGGGGTGGATACTGCCCGCCGGACCGGACAGCACACTGACGCTCGAGTTCACGACCGACCGCTGGTACCGGGTGGGGATCTTCGGTGGACTGGCGCTGCTGGTGCCGCTGTTCGCGCTGGCCCTGTGGCCGCTCTCGCGTCGGCGCGCCTCCGATCCCGGTCCCGCACCGCGCACATGGCGGTCGCCGGTCGCCGGACTGGCCGGTGTCCTCGCCGCTGCCGTCGTCGTGGCCGGCGGTGCAGGTGCCGTCGTCGCGGTCCTCGGCACCCTGGGACTCGTCACCGCGACCCGACGCTGGGGTCGGCGAGCCGCATCGCGTCTGCTTGTGGGAACTGCCGGCGGTGCCACCGTGCTCGCGATGGCCCTGTTGTCCACCGGGCCGTGGCGCTCACCCGACGGCTACGTCGGGCACTCGTACCTGATTCAGCTCGCGGCGCTGGTGGGACTCGTCGCGGTGGGGCTCGCCGCCCTGCCCTTGCGAGAGCGGTCCCAACGCTGGAAGGCCTCACGCGCGGGCACCTCCACGAGCGCGTAACTGGCCGACGCGATCGCAACGCTGAGCACGAAGGTCACGGCCAGCACCGGCCAGAAATGCCCCTGGAACGGTGCGATCCCGAAGACGGGGAAGATGATCGCCATCACCGCGAGATGCCAGATGAACAAGCCGTAGGACCAGCGCCCCACCGCGAGCGCCGGCGCGCTCGCGAGGAATCCGTGGTGCTCGCGCGGGGCGAGGACCAGCGGAGCGAGCAGCGCGAAACTCATGATCGCGCCCAGCACGATCTTGTTGCTGTACTCCCACGGTTCGAGGTCGGTGAGCGTCTTCGGTCCGGCAAGCGGAGTCGTCGCCAGACCGAATGTGACCGCCGCGATCCCCAGCATCAGGTACCGGCGCTCCGCGATCCGGTGCACCCAGGTCCTGGGACCGGTCACCAATTCGGCGAGCACTATTCCGGCGGCGAACCAGGGCAGATACCCCGGCAGCCAGTTCTCGTGATTGATGTGCTCGGGAGTCGGTATCGGCAACCACACCCACAGCAGCGAGAGCACGCTCACTCCGAGCAGGAGCGGAATCCGGATCCGTGCGGCCGGGCCCCGCAACCGGCAGACGGCGAGCGCCATCAGCGGCAGCGCCGCATAGAACGCGACCTCCACCGACAGGCTCCACATCTGGGTGAGCCCCTCGGTGAGGGTGAGCGGCACGAAGACCTGCGTGAACGTCAGGTTCGCCCACCACACCGTGGCTCCGCCGCCGGCGCCGGGGAGCAGCCACAGCACCAGGATCACCGCGATCCAGTAGGCGGGCAGGATGCGCGTCGCGCGCGACACCAGATACCGCCGGGCAGACGGCAGCGGGCCGAGACCGCGGGCCTCGGCTGCGTGCGGACGCCACAGCAGAAATCCCGACAAGGCGAAGAACAGGGCGACGGCCAGGTCCAGCCGACCCCACACGCGTCCGAGCGCCGACTCGTGCACGGCACCGGTCTGGAAAGCGACGTGGGTCACCACCACGGCGACCGATGCCAGTCCGCGCATGCCCTCCAGCGCCGGGAGAAACCCGTTTACGCGGGGGTCGGAGACCCTTGTACTACTCATCGGCGACCAGTGTGCCCGCCCAGGCACACCCGCGTAAATGCGGGTTCGTCACGAGCCACGAGCAACCGAGCACCGCGGACTGTTAGTGTCTTGGCTCACGTGGCGTTCGCGGGTCGGATGCCAAGGCGATCCGTGCAGCCCTGCTGCCGGTGGGGGTACTCGATGACAACCCGTTGAGTGAGGAGAGACAGCATGGCTGAGCGTTCGAGCTCCGGCCGGATACTTGCGTTGATTCTGATAGGCCTGGGGGCGTTCCTCCTGGTAATCGCAATTCTCGTACCGACCTACACTGTCGGCAAATTGGCGACTACACCCCTCGACCTCGAGGTGACCACCGTTGCCGAGGGCACGGGTGACATCCTCAATTCCCGAGCCCTGCTCGCAGGCAATGCTCAGGTCGACAGGGACGTCCCGATCGTGGCGCAGCGTTACGTGACGGTGGAAGATCCCGCAGACGGCGACATCATGACCCTCCAGGCGGGTCAGACGGTGCGTCGCCTCGACATGCAGGGCGACACCGGACTGGTGTCGGCGACCGTCGACCGCGTCACGATCGACCGCGACACGTCGATGCCCGTGTCGTCCGAGGACTTCGCCGATCGGGTGAGCACGGTGCAGTCGACTGCCGACGCGCCGCCCACCGATCTCGGCGACCGCGACGGCCTGCAGTACAAGTTCCCGTTCGATGTCAAGCAGGAGTCGTACCCCTACTACGACATCAACGCGCGTGAGACCTTCCCCCTCGAGTTCAAGGGTGAGGAAGAGATCAACGGCATGGCGGTCTACCACTTCAGCCAGGAAGTCGGACCGATCGACCTGTCCGAGGCCGATCCCGAGGTCCCGACCTACAAGCTGAGCCTTCCCGCTTCCACGTGGGGTGTCGGTGAGGGTGACGAGCCGATCACGATGACCCGCTGGTACAACAACGTCCGCGACCTGTGGGTCGACCCCATCACGGGTGTCGTGGTCAAGGGCCAGGAAGCACAGAACCAGTACTACGCACGCGAAGCCGACACCCCCGAGGTGACGATTCTCGACGTGACACTGCCGTTCGACGAGGAAACCGTCGAGTACCAGATCGGCCAGGCCAAGGACGGACAGGATCAGCTGTCCCTGTTCGGTCGTACCGTGCCGATCATCCTCGGCATCCTCGGCGCGATCCTGCTGATCGCGGGCATCGTGCTCGGTCTCCGTGGCGGACAGAACGGTGGCCGTCGTGCCGCTGCCACCACCGGACCGTCGCCGGCCGGCCCGGCCACCACGACGGTGGGACCGGCGCACTCCGCGTCGCCGCAGCGGGACTACACCGACGACAGGACCGAGGTCATCCCGCGGAACGATCAGGGCTCGGACACGCAGCAGCGTGACTGGACCACCGATCAGACGCAGGAGATCCCGCGCACCGACCTGCGGAAGCCTCCGCAGCAGTAGGCACGCGCAGCGCAAAGAACAACGACACCGCCCCCACCGTTCACGGTGGGGGCGGTGTCGTTGTGGGTCAGGTCGTGAGTCCGCTGCCCGGGCTGGGTCCGCTGCCCGGGCTGGGTTCGCTGTCCGGGCGTGGGGCGGACGCGGCGGCGGTTCGTACGGCCAGCACTGCGACCACCGCGGCGGTCGTGGCCGCCACCCCCACCGCGACGCCGACGAACTGCTCGATCGTCGACGCCACCGTCACCATCAGGATCACCTCGACGAGAAGACCGGCCCATGCGACCAGTGCCAGGTGCGTGCGCTCGCCCGCGATCGCCGACAGCAGCGCGCCCTGCAGCACCGCCAGGCACGCTCCCTGGAGGGCGAACATCCACAGCAACGACTGCACAGGCCGGTACGCATCTCCCACGAGCAGCGGGACGAGCGGTGCACACAACGCTGCTGCCGCGACGAGCGCCGCGCCCAGCGCCACGAGCACCGTCAGCGCGGACCGCACCGCCCCCGCGGACTCCGCCGGATCGGCCATTCGTGGATAGAGCACCACACCCACAGCCTGCGGCAGCCAGAACGCCACCTTCGTCGCGACAGCACCGAGGGCATACAGGCCTGCGGACTCCGGGTCCAGCACCATCCGGGCGAGCAGCAGATCGAGTGAGGTCAGCGCGATCAGCGCGAGTTGCACCTGGGAGGCGCGCAGGATCGCACCGGCGGACGGCGTCCAGGAGGACCCCGCGTCAGCCGGATCGGTGCGCCCGACGAGGACGGACGCAAAGATCGCGGTGATGCCGGTCCCCACAGCGCCGGCGAACAGCGCCGCCCCGGGTCCGCCACCGAGCATGAGCACGACAACCGCCGGGGCGACCTTCGCGATGCCCGCTGTGGCCAGCACGACGCTGAGCGCCGCGAACCTGCCACGCCCCTGGAGAAGGCCCTGTTCGGCCGCGAGAAGGACGAGCAGGGGCGCCGTCACGAGAGATCCGAACGCACCGGCGACGCTGGTGTCGAGTGCCCACGCCACCACGGGAACGAGAACCAGCGCGGCGAGGCCCGCCCAGGCGGCGCACCGGTAGCCGAGGCGCCGCAGCACCGCGACGCTGCTGCCGTGCACAGCCTCGCGCGCCACGACCGTCTGCAACGCGAGCGCGGGGACCGCCAGCACGAGTTGGGCGGCGAGCAGGCTCGCGAACTCGCCGTACCCGGCGGGGCCGAGCCATCTGCCCGCGGGCAGGTGCAGCAGGTAGGCCGCGATGTTGGCCGTCATCGCCCCGACGGTCACCATCGTCATTCCAGCGGCAGCCGACCGGCGCGTGGTCTCGGGTCGAGGCATCCGCCCATCCTCGCATCAGTGCGGACCCCGTATTCTGCCGCCATGCTGACGCCGGTGTCCTCGCGGTCGGTCGCACCGGTGTTGCCGGTGCGGTCGGTGCCGGCACTGTGGTCGCTGCTCCTGACGTTCGTCGTGCTCGGCCCGCTCCTCACCTCACCCGGTTACCTGCTCCTGCGCGACGCGGTGAGCACGCCGCGGTCTTTCCTCACCGACTCGTCTCTCGGGCTGTCCGACGCGGCAGCCCGCGCGGTCCCCCAGGATGCGCTGCTCGCGTGGGTGACCACGGTGATGGACGGTGGGGTCGCGGTGAGCGCGATCCTCGCACTGTCGGTGTGGGCGGCGGGATGGGGAGCGGCACGCCTCGTGGCCGTCGTTCTGCCGCGGGCCGGGGTGGCAGCCCAAGTGGTGGCGGCGACGGTCGCCATCTGGAATCCCTATGTAACGGAGCGCCTGCTGCAAGGCCATTGGAGCCTGCTCGCCGGATACGCAGCGCTGCCCTGGGCGATATGCGCGGCCGTGTCGATCCGGCGTCGGCAGCGCGGTGGATGGCCCGCGCTGGCGGTGTGCCTGGCAGCGGCCGGGCTGACACCCACCGGGGTGCTGCTCGCTGCCGTGGTGACACTCGCCGTTCTGGTTGTGCCCGGGGGCCGCAGTTCGACGGTCGTGCGGGTGGCGGGAGCCGTTGCCTTCACCGTCCTTGCGTCGCTGCCGTGGCTCACCGCCACTCTCCTGGCCGGTGGAGGAACCGAAGCCGACCCGGCCGGTGTGCGTGCGTTCGCCGCGCGGGCAGAACCACTCCTCGGCACCCTCGGTTCCCTCGCGGGACTCGGCGGCATCTGGAACGGCGATGCCGTGCCGGGCTCCCGCACCACCCCGTGGGCGCTCGTCGGCACGTTGCTGCTGCTCGGCATCGTCGCGTGCGGTGTGCCGGCGCTGTGGCGACGTCGTCGTCATCCCGTGGTCGTCGCCGCTGGTGTGCTCGCCGCGGTCGCAGTGCTCGGACCGGCCCTGGCCGCGACCGGCCCGGGACTCGCAGCCGGCGAATGGTCGATGGCGAACGTGCCCGGCGTGGGGCTGCTCCGGGACACCCAGAAGTGGGTGGCGGTGGCGATGCCCGGCTACGCGCTCGCCGCAGCAGCGGGCGTCGGGGCACTACAACGTCGATTCTCCGGACCGGACCCGATCTGGGCGGCCGTGGTGGTCGCGGGACTCGTCCTCGCACTGCCTGATCTCGCATGGGGCGTCTCCGGGCAGGTCCGTCCCGCTCGCTACCCGGACGGGTGGCAGAAGGTCACCGAGTACGTGACCGCACGCGACGGCGACGTGGCCGTGCTCCCCGGTGGCATGTTCCGGATCTTCGATTTCGCCGGTCCGGCCGCCGTGCTGGATCCGGCTCCGCGCATGGTGCGCGCGGACGTGTTGCAGACCGGGACCCTGCTGGTGGCCGGGGGCACGGTGGCCGGCGAGGGGCACCGCGCGGAGGAAGTGGAACGACTCCTGCTCACCGGCGCCGGTCCCGACACGCTCGCCGCGGAGGGGGTGGGCTGGGTGCTCGTCGAGCACCGCACCCCCGGAGATCGGGGCGAGTCGCAGCGGACTCTGGCCGCGCTCGAGCCGGTCTACAGCGACGACGATCTGAGTCTCTACCGCGTGGACGGCGTGACCACCGACGCGTCGCCGCACCGCACATCCGCTATCGCGGCACACGTGGTGTGGCTGCTGCTCTCAGCCTGCGGCGTGGTGGGCGTGCTGGTGCAGCGGTTCGCCCGTCCTCGGAAACAGTCCTGATACAGGCTGACCACGGGTGGTACCGGCAAGCACGTCGAACACTCCGTCGCCGGTCGCCTCCCACGAGAACTCCCCGGCCCGGATGCGTGCCTTCGCACCGAGTTGACGCAGGCGCCCGCGGTCCTCGAGAAGGTCGGCGACGGCATCGGTCAACTCGGCCGGGGAGTCGACGAGCAACCCGGTCACCCCGTCGATGATGGAATCGGTCAGGCCCTTCGAACTCCGGTAACCGATGGTGGGCACACCGTGCTGGGCGGCTTCGACCACCGCCAGACCCCACCCTTCCTTGCGGGAGGGCATGACGTGGAGCCATGCGCGGGAGAGGAGTTCGTGCTTGCGATCCTCCGGGACGTGGCCGTGGAACGTCACCGCGTCCGCGATCCCGAGGTCTGCGGCGGCGTCGCGCAAATTCTGCTCCCACCATCCGCCGCCGATGACATCGAGATGCAGACCGGGGATTCGGCCACGCAGCGCCGCGACAGCACCGAGCGCATCTTCGATCTGCTTGTGCGGTACGAGCCGCGACAGCACACACAGGCTCGGGTGCTCGGTACGGGTGTGGTCGTCGCCGGGTGCGACCCCGGCAGGTATCGCGTCGGCGCCGTTGCGCACCACCGCGATGCGCTCCCGGTCGACGCCGAGCGCGCGCAGTTCGTCGGCGGACGGCAGGGACACCGTGAGGTACTGGTTGCGGCGATGCACGCGCGGTGACAGCGACGATTCGATCCACCAGCCGAGCTTGGCCATCAGGCGTCCCGCCACGGGCCATTGCTCACGGTGGCAGTGGTGCACGAGAAGGGTGACCGGTGCGCCGGCGACAACCCGCGCGAAGAACGGGATGCCGTTCTGGGTGTCGATGACAGCGTCGGGCCGGATTCCGGCGAGCGGGCCGACACCGAACCGGCCGGCCAGGATCGCGGCCAGCGCTCGGGGGTACACCGTCAGCCGGCCACCACCGCGACTGATGTCGATACCGTCCACGCTGTCGCGGCGGCGGGCACCGGGATACGACGCGGTACGCAGCGTGACCTTGATACCGCGCGCAGCGAGCTGGGCTCCTACCTGCTCCAGGTACCGCTCACTGCCACCCCCTTGAGGGTGTCCGGTGTCACGCCAGCAGAGCAGCAGTACCTCCTGCACGCGGAGCCCCCAATATCTTGCGACGTCCCGAAGGGACCGGTGTGTGACCCGGGAGGGCCTAGGTATGACAACGAACACCCTAACGGGTACGCCGCGCCATAGGTATGGAGAGCGTCCGCCGGCCTCACACTAAGGTGTCTCGACGTGCCTTCTCCGACCGCGCCCGACTCCAGCGTGACCCGGCTCTTCGCACGACGCGCGACGCTGCGGCGGTCGGCCGGCCTGCTGAGCAGTTTCCGTTTCGAGCAGTCCGCGCCCGACAAGTTCTACGGCGGGCTCGCCCGCGACACCGTCGATCTGATCGGCGATCTGCACACCGGCGCGACCGGCACCGGGCTGGCCGGCACGACGGTCGTCGACGTCGGCGGCGGACCCGGATACTTCGCGGATGCCTTCAACGCCGTCGGGGCCCGTTATGTCCCGATCGAGCCGGACCCGTCCGAGATGCACGCGGCGGGCCTCCGGGTGGGCGGCGCGATCCGCGGGTCGGGGCTGGCGTTGCCGCTGCGGGACGGGTCGGTGGATGTGTGCTTCTCGTCGAATGTCGCGGAGCACGTCCCGGCCCCCTGGGTGATGGCCGACGAGATGTTGCGGGTGACGCGACCGGGCGGGTTGATGGTGCTGTCCTACACGTTGTGGTGGGGACCTTTCGGGGGCCACGAGACCGGGCCGTGGCACGCATTCGGCGGTGAGTACGCGGCGCGCCGGTATGCGCGCAAGCACGGCCGCGAGCCGAAGAACCGGTACGGGCAGTCCCTGTTCGAAGTGGGAGCGGCCGACGGTCTGCGCTGGGCGCGCTCGAGTACCGAAGGCACCCTGCTCGCCGCGTTCCCGCGGTATCACCCGCGGTGGGCGTGGTGGCTCGTGAAGGTGCCGTGGATCCGCGAAATCCTTGTGAGCAACCTGGTTCTCGTGATGCAACGCCGGTGACGTCCCGGTGGGTCCTGCTGCAGGCATCCCCTAGGGTCACGGTATGACCGCACTGGCACTCGACGTCGGCGGCACCAAAATTGCCGCGGCCACCGTCGCCGATGACGCGACACCTCTCGAACCGCAGTCCGTACCCGTGCCAGCCGCAGGGGTGTGGGAGACGTGCGCAGCGTTGTTGCGGGAGGTCGCCGGCACCGAACCGGTCACGGCGGTCGGGATCGCCGCGGCCGGCCCGGTCGACACCGCGCGGGGCACGGTGTTTCCCATCAACATCACCGAATGGGCGAGCGGGTTCCCGCTGGCCGATGCGGTCCGCAGTCTGTTCCCGGGTGCCCGGGTACGGCTCGCGATGGACGGAGCTGCCGCCGCGCTGGGCGAACAGCGCTTCGGCGCCGGGCGCGGCGTGGCCGACCTGCTCGGCGTCGTCGTCGGTACCGGCATCGGAGGCGGGCTGGTGCTCGGCGGCCGGATCGTCACGGGCCGCACCGGCAACGCCGGCCACATCGGGCACATGGTCTCGGCGTACGGCACCGCGGTGTGTGCGTGCGGCGGGGTCGGATGTATCGAGACCGTCGCGAGCGGGCCGGCAGCGGTGCGGTGGGCGCGGCTGCACGGCTGGGAAGGATCCGACGGCACCGCCCTCGCTGCCGACGCACAGGCAGGCAGCGGCGTGGCGGCAGCCGCACTCGAACGCGCGGGAACCGCGCTGGGCCAGGTCATCGCATCGGCGGTAGCCCTGGCGGATGTCTCACACGTTGTGGTCGGTGGCGGATTCGCACAGTCCGGGACGCACCTGTGGCGACCGTTGCTGGCCTCGACGACGCGGCATGCCCGCCTCGGTTTCCTGCGCGAGGTGCGCGTCGTGCCCGCCGAACTCGGCGCACTGGGCACGCTGGCCGGCGCGTCGCTCCTCGCCGCAGGTCACGACTAGATAACCAAGTCCTGCGCGCGCGGGAGACTGCCCTACCCTCTGACGTACCACTCTTCCAGCGAATCGATCGGCGGTACCGGGATGCGGATTGCTGAGATTTTGCGGAACAAGGGTTCGGGAGTCTGCACCGTCCCACCCGAGACGCCGATCTGTGAGCTGCTCGGAGATTTCGCCCGCTACAACATCGGGGCGATGGTCGTCGTCGAGGACGGGGCGGTGGTCGGCATCATCACCGAGCGCGACGTGGTGCGCAGCCTCAACCACCGCGGGCCGTCCATCCTCGCCGATCAGGCGCGGAACCTCATGACCACCGACGTGACGACCTGCCTGCCCACCGACACGGTGGACAGTCTCGCCGAAACCATGACCTCGAGGCGGGTGCGTCACCTACCCGTGGTCGAGGACGGCCGCCTCGTCGGCATCGTCAGCATCGGCGACGTGGTCAAGAGCCGCCTCGACGAACTCGAAGCCGAGCGCGACCAGCTCGAGTCGTACATCCACCGAGGTTGAGCCCGTTACAGGCCGGAGTCCTCGGCGGTCTCCGTCTCGTCGTCCGACGCGGTCATGTCCGGCCTGTCGAGGACGCTCACGCTCATCCCGTACGGCAGGAACCGCACCGATCTGGTCGGATCCGTGTTGCCCTTGAGCGCACGCAGTGCGTCGAGTTCGGCGGGGTAGACCTGGTCGACGCGCACCACGCCGTCCTCGTCGCAGTTGTAGACGACCCACACACCGGCTCCGGTGTCGCCCGTCGTCTCGGGCGTGGGTGCGCTCCGAGGGGAGCGCGGCTGTTCCGGTGCGTCGAGGAACGACAGCACCCGGTCCTTGAGCTGTCGTAGCTCCTCCCCGGCTTCACGGACCACGCGGTCGAGGTCGTCCGGATCGAATCCGAAGGGGTTGTTCTCCGCCATTGTTTGTCTCCTGACCGTTGGCCCGTGACCGAGCGTCATGGCCCGTGACCGTCCGTCGCGTGACCCCAGGCACTCTCCAGTGTGGTCATCACAACGGTTTCCCGCCACCGGTCGCCCGCACTCTTTCCAAAAACCTGTAACCTGTTCTAGTGTTCGAGGTCACAGGTGGGCCGCGGGATCGTCGGCACCGAACCACGAACCTGCCTTTACATGAGCGAACAGCAACTGGTGAGGAAGCGGACATGACCGACTACGACAAGTTGTTCATCGGCGGGCATTGGGTGGAACCGTCGACCGACGAGAAGCTCGAGGTGTTCTCCCCTGCCACGGAGGAACGCGTCGGATCGGTTCCCGTCGCAGGACCCGAGGACGTCGACGCCGCAGTCGCCGCCGCTCGCCGCGCGTTCGACGACGGGCCGTGGCCCCGCATGTCCCCGGCCGAACGCGGCCAGGTCATCGCGAAGGCCGCGAAGCTGATGGAAGAACGCGCCGCCGACCTCGCGTCGCTCGTCTCGTCCGAAATGGGGCAGCCTGCCGCCTCGGTCCAGATGATGCAGATGACGCCGTCGCTCGCGACGCTCAATTACTATGCAGGACTTGCCGAGACGTTCCAGTGGACCGACGAGCGGACCGGTTCGTTCGGCCGCTCGCGTGTCACCCGTGAGCCCGTCGGCGTCGTCGGCGCCGTCATCGCCTGGAACGTGCCTTTGTTCCTGTGCGCCAACAAGCTCGGCCCCGCCCTGCTCGCGGGCTGCAGCGTGGTCCTCAAGCCCGCACCTGAATCTCCCTTGGCAGTCAACGTCGTCGCGGAGATCTTCACGGAGGCAGGGCTTCCCGAGGGTGTCCTGTCGGTGGTCCCCGGTGGCGCCGAGACCGGCGAGTACCTCGTCTCGCACCCCGATCTCGACAAGATCACCTTCACCGGTTCGACGGCCGTGGGCAAGCACATCGGCGAGATCGCCGCACGCAACCTCAAGCGGTGCTCACTCGAACTCGGCGGCAAGTCCGCGGCCATCATCCTCGAGGACGCCGATCTCGACTCCACCATCGCGATGCTCGTGATGTCGGGCCTGATGAACACCGGACAGGCATGTGTCGGCCAGACCCGGATCCTGGCGCCGCGATCCCGGTACGACGAAGTCGTCGAGAAGATCGTCGCCACCGCAGCGTTCTTCCCCGTCGGGCCGCCGTCCGACGACAGCGCACAGCTCGGCCCACTGATCTCCGCCAAGCAGCGTGAACGTGTCGAGGGGTACATCGCCAAGGGCCTCGAAGAAGGCGCGCGCCTCGTTCTCGGCGGCGGCCGCCCCGCCGGACTCGACACGGGATACTTCGTCGAGCCCACCGTCTTCGCCGACGTCGACAATTCCATGACGATCGCCCGCGAGGAGATCTTCGGTCCCGTCCTGTGCGTGCTGCCCTACGACAGCGTCGACGAGGCCGTGAAGATCGCCAACGACTCCGACTACGGGCTGGCAGGGTCGGTGTACACCACCGATGTGGAGAAGGGCCTGGACATCGCGTCGCGCGTGCGCACCGGCACGTACGGAATCAACTGGTACGCATTCGATCCCGGTTCGCCCTTCGGCGGGTACAAGAACTCGGGCATCGGACGCGAGAACGGGCCGGAAGGCCTCGAGGCGTTCTGCGAGACCAAGTCTGTTCTCTACCCGCCCGGATACCAGGACTGATCCGCACAGGGTCGATCCGGACAGGATTGATCCGCGCGACACTGCGCACAGCAGAAGGGTGGCACTCGGTCGGAAGACCGGGTGCCACCCTTCTCGCTTCAGCGGAAACCGAAGCAGCAGTCAGATGTACATCGCGGGATCGATGAACGTCGTCGGATCGACGAGCGGCTCGTGCTGCCGCCGCGACCGCACGGTCGCCGGAATGCCGGTCGCGACGGAATCGGGCGGCACGTCGTGCGTGACGACGGCGTTCGCGCCGACCGCACTGTCGTCCCCGATGACGACGGGTCCGAGGATCTTCGCCCCGGCTCCGACAGTCACGCGGTTACCCAGCGTTGGGTGGCGCTTGCGCTTGACGAGCGCCCGACCCCCGAGCGTCACGCCGTGGTACAGCATGACGTCGTCGCCGATCTCCGCCGTCTCACCGATGACGACGCCCATCCCGTGATCGATGAAGAAGCGCCGCCCGATCGTCGCCCCCGGGTGGATCTCGATGCCAGTGAGAAACCGGGTGAACTGCGCGAGAACCCGAGCGGGGCCACGCAGGGCAGGCACCGCCCACATCTTGTGGGCGATCCGGTGCGACCAGATCGCGTGCAAGCCGGAATAGACGATTGCGTTCTCCGCGTTGCTGCGCGCGGCCGGGTCCTGTCCGCGCGCAGCCTGCAGATCTTCACGAACGGTGCGGAGAATACCGAGCACGGAATCAGTCCCGGATGTGCTCGAACAGCGGGGTGGAGATGTAGCGCTCGCCGAAGTCGGGCACGACGACGACGATCAGCTTGCCGGCGTTCTCCGGGCGCTTCGCGATCTCGAGTGCAGCCCACACGTTGGCACCGGCCGAGATGCCGCCGAGGATGCCTTCCTCGGTGCCCAGACGGCGGGCGACGTCGATGGCGTCGTTGAACTTGACGTCGATGATCTCGTCGTAGATCTCGCGATCGAGAACGTCGGGGACGAAGTTCGCGCCGATGCCCTGGATCTTGTGCGGTCCGGGCTCACCGCCGGTGAGGATCGGCGAATCGGCGGGCTCGACACCGACGATCTTCACGTCGGGCTTGCGCGCCTTGAGGGTGCGGCCGACGCCCGTGAGGGTGCCGCCGGTACCGATGCCCGCGACGAAGATGTCGACGGCACCATCGGTGTCGTTCCAGACCTCTTCACCGGTGGTGCGCTCGTGGATCGCCGGGTTGGCGGGGTTGCCGAATTGGCGCGCGAGGATCGCGTTCTCCGTGTTCGCCACGATCTCCTCGGCCTTGGCGACCGCACCCTTCATGCCCTCGGAACCCGGGGTGAGCACGATCTGCGCTCCGTAGGCGCGGAGCATGACGCGACGCTCGGTCGACATCGTCTCCGGCATCGTCAGGATGACGTTGTAGCCACGCGCAGCGCCCACCATGGCGAGCGCGATACCCGTGTTGCCGGACGTACCCTCGACGATCGTGCCGCCGGGCGCGAGCTCACCCGACTGCTCGGCAGCGTCGATGATCGCGACACCGATGCGGTCCTTGACGCTGTTCGCCGGGTTGTAGAACTCCAGCTTCGCGGCGACGGTCGCACCGGCGTCCTCGGTCAGCCGGTTCAGGCGCACGATCGGCGTGCGGCCGACCAGCTCGGTCACATTGTTGTAGATCCCCATGGTGGAGTCCTCCTCGTGGCCACTGCTGCGGCCGTATCGATCTAGCTTGTGGTCTATTGCACCATCCCGTCGCCGCATGCGGACGCGGAGGTCCCATCGAAGTACGAACGTATCCGCTAGTCGGCATTATTCCCGAAGGGCAAGTACGTCGTCCTGCACTGTCCGTCGACGTGAGCCGTTCCGGACGGTTTGCCCGCCCGCACACGGGTACAGCAGCAACATGACCGATCAGCAACTTCCCGTCCCCGATTACGACCAACTCGCGCCCGGCACACTTGCTCCGCGCATCCGGGCGCTGACCGAGGATCAACTGCAGGCACTCGTCGATTACGAGCGCGGCAACCAGAACCGTCCGAACTTCCTCGAGGTGCTCACCGCCCGGCTCGACGAGCTCGCCGGCGGTGCCGAGCCGACAGGCGGCGACCCTTCCCACGCGCCACCTGTCGACGGCGCCTCGGGTGGGTCGCCGGTGGACCCGTCGAGCTCACCCGACGACAACACACCGCTGCGGCACGGTGTCGCCGAGCAGACGCCGAAACGCGGCAAGCCCTGACCCGCAGTCGGCGAGCAGTACGAGTGCCCGTCGGGTTCGTTCAATACTCGCGTGGCGCTCGAGTCGACACTGGCGTGCATGACCAAGGCGATGAAACCGATTCCGGACGGCTACACCACGCTGACCCCGTTCCTTGTCGTGGAGGACGGAGCACGCGCCATCGACTACTACCGCGACACCTTCGGCGCGGTGCTCGTCGACCGTATGGACGGTCCCGACGGGACCGTGCTGCATGCGGAGCTCGACTTCGGCCACGGGCGGCTGCAACTGAGCGACCCGCATCCCGAGATGGGCCTGCGCGCACCCGACGGCACCGAGCAGGTCGACCACTCCTACGTCCTGTACTGCTCCGACGTCGATGCCACGTTCGCCCGGGCGGTCGAACTCGGCGCCCGCGTGTTCGAAGAACCGTCGACGTTCGTCACCGGAGACCGGTTCGCGTCGATCCTCGATCCTTTCGGCCACCGCTGGGCGATCATGACGCGGGTGGAAGACGTGTCTCCCGCCGAAGCCAAGCGCCGGCTCGACGAGTGGTCTGCCACGCAAGACGCCTGATACAGGGCCGGAAAGCCGGATGCCGCATGAGATCGGTCGAACCGATCTCACGCGGCATCCGGCGTGAACTGTCTTCTGGGGGAAGCGACTCAGCCGAGGCGCTGCTTCAGTGCCTCGAACTCGTCACGGATACCCGACGGCACCTTCTCGCCGAGGAACTCGAACCACTCCTCGATGAGGGGAAGTTCCTGCTTCCACTCCTCGACGTCGACTTTCAGTGCCTCGTCGACATCGGCGGTCTCGACGTCGAGTCCGTCGAGGGTCAGGTCGGCGGCGGTCGGCACGTAGCCGATCGGCGTGGACTGCGCGTCAGCCTTGTGCTCGATACGGTCCACGATCCACTTCAGGACGCGCGAGTTCTCGCCGAAACCGGGCCACAGGAAGCGGCCGTCTTCGCCGCGACGGAACCAGTTCACGTAGAAGATCTTCGGGAGCTTGGTCTCGTCGGCGTTCTTACCCAGGTTGATCCAGTGGTTCAGGTAATCACCGGCGTTGTAGCCGAGGAACGGCAGCATCGCCATCGGGTCGCGGCGGACGGTTCCGACCGTGCCCTCGGCGGCAGCGGTCTGCTCCGACGACAGGGTCGCGCCGAGGAAGGTGCCGTGCTGCCAGTCGAAGGACTCGCTCACCAGCGGAACGGTCGTCTTGCGACGTCCACCGAACAGGATCGCGGAGATCGGCACACCCTGCGGGTCGTCCCACTCCGGGGCGAGGATCGGGCACTGCGACATCGGGGTGCAGTACCGCGAGTTCGGGTGCGCGGCCTTGGTGCCGGACTCGGGCGTCCAGTCGTTACCGAGCCAGTCGGTCAGGTGCGACGGGGTCTCGCCGCCGATGCCCTCCCACCAGATGTCGCCGTCGTCGGTCTTGGCAACGTTGGTGTAGATGGTGTTGCCGGCCTCGATCGTGGCCATCGCGTTGGGGTTGGAGTCGGCGCTCGTGCCCGGTGCGACACCGAAGAAACCGAACTCGGGGTTCACCGCGTAGAGGCGGCCGTCTTCGCCGAAGCGCATCCAGGCGATGTCGTCGCCGAGGGTCTCGGCACGCCAGCCCGGAATGGTCGGCTGGATCATCGCGAGGTTGGTCTTACCGCATGCCGACGGGAAGGCCGCGGCCACGTAGTAAGGCTTGTTCTCGGGGGAGATCAGCTTGAGGATGAGCATGTGCTCGGCGAGCCAGCCCTCGTCGTGGGCCATGGCCGACGCGATGCGCAGCGAGTAGCACTTCTTACCGAGGAGCGCATTGCCGCCGTAGCCGGAACCGAAGCTCCAGATCTCGCGGGTTTCCGGGAAGTGGGTGATGTACTTCGTGTCGTTGCACGGCCACGCGACATCCTGCTGTCCGGCTTCGAGGGGCGCACCGACGGAGTGCAGCGCCTTCACGAAGGGGCGGTCGGTGCCCAGCTTCTCGAGGGCGGCGGTGCCCATGCGGGTCATGATCCGCATGGAGACGGCGACGTACTCCGAGTCCGTGAGCTCGACGCCGAGCTTCGGGTCGTCGGCACCGAGCGGACCCATGCAGAAGGGCACCACGAAGAGCGTGCGTCCGCGCATGCAGCCGCGGTACAGCTCCGTCATGAGGGCGCGCATCTCGTCCGGCGCCATCCAGTTGTTCGTGGGGCCAGCGCCGATCTCGTCCTCGGTGCAGATGTAGGTGCGGGACTCGACACGCGCCACATCCGACGGGTCGGAGTTGGCGAGGAACGAGTTCGGCTTCTTCTCGTCGTTGAGACGGGTGAACGTTCCCGCCTCGACCAGTTGAGCGGTCAGCCGGTCCCATTCCTCGTCGGATCCGTCGGCCCACACGACGCGATCGGGCTGGGTGAGCTCGGCAACCTCCTGGACCCAGGCAAGCAGCTCGGCATGCTGGGTCGGGAGCTTGTCGTCGGTACCGTTCAAACCGGGAATGGTCGCTGAGGTCATCAAACTCTCCTGGGGTGTGCCCGGAACCGGATCCCTCCCCCGACCTGCGCCGATGACGCAGGGACAGTGGCAGACCCGGGCTTTTCCCCTCTCGGCAGGGGTACCACCAGCTTCATCCGTGGCCGGACGGCGAAGCGGGCGCCGGAAGTCCTATTCGTAGAGGCTAACTGTGGATGTCCTACCGGTAACACTCGGGGCCGGTCGGAAATGTCACATGAACGATTCAGAGAGCGCGCAGAATACCTTCACCTACCCCCACGTACAGACGGTGGCGCTCACTCGCCACCGTTTTCGTGATCCACATCGCCTTCCAGATTACCGTGGTCGACGCGTGTCCAGCGTGTTGTTCCGTCGAGGTCGCGGTGTAACTCCCACACGCCGTAGTCGCCGTCGTCCTCCACAGCGGTGAGCCTGTCGGTGTGCCCGTCGAGGTCGGTATCGGTGGCGACGATCAGAGCTCCACCTGCGGACAGGCCGCTGTCGAACACCTCGCTGCCGAAGATCACCGTGTCGTAGATTCCGTCCCCGTCCAGATCCGCGGCGGGTTCCGTTCCGTCTGCCCAGACGGACGCGGCCACCGGGTCGAACACGTCGGTCCTCGGCCCACTCGGGCTGTCGTCACCCGGAAACGTTTCCATCATCCGATCGATCCCCCATCCCCGGCACGGTCGCTCCCGGCCGATTCGCCGTTCGATCGGTTCGACGCACCGGACGCCCTCCCGGTTCCCTGGGCTGCCCGAGCGCCGCGAGGTCCCGCTCGCACGCCGCAATTCGCGCGCGCCTTTCGCCGGTGAGCCGTCCTATCTCCTCGTCGAGCGCGGAGACGCGTTCCCGCCGTCGGCTCGTCTGTGCGTCGTGTGCGCTCCGAGCCGCCGAAAGGACGCGTGACTCCACCTCGTAAGTGCACGCGCGCACCCATGCCTCGAGGTCGGCACGGGCGGTCGCCAGCTCTTCACCGACCCAGCGCCGCACGCGTTCGCGGTGCGCGATCCGGCGCCGCGCGTGAACGAGCCACCATCCCGCCGGGACTGCACCGCCGAGTGCGACGGCCACCACCGCCACGCCGGGGATCTCACCGAACGGGGTGACGAGCAGCCGCCCGAGGCCCGCACCGGCCGATGCGCCGACGACCAGTGTCAGCCGGTCCTCGAAGGTGCGCGCGGGCTCCGGCAGCGGTGAACGTGTCCACTCGGGCGGTCTTCCGTCGCTGTCGTGCAGCGCCGCGCCGGCCCGTGAGGCGAGAGCGGCGGCGAGGCGGGCGCGCACTCCCTCGAGGTGTGCGTCCAGTGCACCGGCCACGTCGTCGGCGGGCCGTCCGGTGTCGTCGAGCACATCACGGATCGACGCGGCCACTCCCCGGATCTCCTTTGCGACGTCCTGGAGTAGTTCGACCCGCACGCGCTGGAGGTCCGGTGGGGCCGCGGGCATGGGTGTCAGCGCCAGTCGTTGCCGCTCGGCGCGGAGACCGGCTGTGTCGTCACCGGCACGCAGCGCGTCCACCTCGTCGTAGATCATGCGGCGGGTCTGGGACACGACAGCTCCGCGCGCACGTCGCGGGTCGCTCGCGGAATCGACCGCTGCGGCGAGCACATCGCGTAGCTCGACGATTCCGGTTTCCAGCAACAGCACCGAACCCGCGTCGCCGCCGACCTCCCGTGCGCGGCGCGACATCTCCGCCGACACCGGGAGGACGGTGACGCGCGGGAGGTACGTCGCGTGCCGGTGCAACAGGGCGACATCGCGGTCGCGCACCGTGCGCCACCCCGGATACCGGTCCGTACCGGTCAGGGCGCACACCACCTCGGTCGCGTCGGCGGCGGCGTCGGCGATCATCTCCAGTTCGGTGCGACCGATCACCGCCGACGCGTCGAACACCACCAGCACCACCGACGCCGGCCCGTCGCGGACCACGTCCACACCGCCGAGCCGGCCGAGTTCACCGCACAGTGCTCCGACTCCCGAGCCCGCGAGACCCACGACACGCACGGCCCGCGACGAAGGTTCGTGGAGCCGCGCCCAGCCCCGGGGGTTCCAGCGGCGCACCACATCGTCGGCACCGGTCGTCATGAGACCCGGCGCGAGAGGTTCGCCGCGTCGAGTGCCGCCTCGATCAGGTCGCGGGCGGCGGGAGTGGCGGCGATCCCCGCGACCACCCGCACGAGGTGCTCGTCGCGGAGACGAGAGGCCGCGGCCAGTCGTGCGGCAATCGCGTCGGTGAGCGCGGGATCACCGACGGCGAACGCGCCGAGGCCGAGTGTCGCGGCGATCGGATCGACATGTTCGACCGTGCCGCCGGCGACCACCACGACGACACGTCGTGCGTCGATGTGAGACAGAGCGGACCGGTCGGCGGGATGCACGGACGCGGGATCGAGCCGGACCGGCACGGCGTAGACGACGACGTCCCCGTCGAACACGGGATCGGCTGTGTCCGGCACGTCGACGGCCACACTCTCGACCTCGACGGTGCCGTCGGCACCGGCCGAGGCCCGGACGGCGTCCCGTACGGACCGGAATCCGGTGCCGACTCGTCCGGCAACCTGGATCCGCAGCGGTGCGGCGCGGTCGCGCACCACGGCGTGCAGAGCGCGGCCGGCGACGCTGTCGACGCGCTCCACGTCTCCTGCGAGCCGGTGCCAGAGGTCCCCCGTCATCGACATCCCCCGATCGTCGGCGCGGATTGTGTCAGAAGACACCCTGTCGTGCAGGGGTAACCCTCGACGCAATTCTGAGAATGTGAGGGGATCTCGGTGGGAAGAAAAGCGACCGCGGGCCGGAAAACTGTGCAAAATCCCGGGTAAACGAGGCTCAGACCCTGAAAATCCCGGTGCAAGCCTGAGAAAACACTGTGGTCCCTTCCGTCACTCCTGCCACCCACTCGCCGGATACGTGACAATGGTCGGGTGAACGACGCCGATCAAGACACGACCGAGCTGCTCGACGAGCAGCCCACCCGCGGGAATCGCCTCTACCCGAGGGTGACGAGCTTCCGGTCCCGACGGGGAGCGTTGACCGAACCCCAGCAGCTGACGTGGGACCGGCTCTGGCCCCAGCTCGGCCGGGACGTCGGCGACGACCAGCTCGACATCGACGCGTGGTTCGGGCGTTCGGCACCCGTGGTGCTCGAGATCGGATCCGGAACGGGAACCGCCGCCGTCTCGATGGCGCGGGCCGAACCCGACGTGAATCTGATCGCCGTCGAGGTCTACCGGCCCGGCCTCGCCCAGACACTGCAGCGCATCGAGCGCACCCTCGACACCGACTCCCCGGTCACGAACCTGCGCATCCTGCGCGGCGACGCCGTGGAGGTGCTCGAGAAGATGGTTGCTCCCGGATCGCTGACCGGGGTGCGGGTCTTCTTTCCGGACCCGTGGCCCAAGGCCCGGCACCACAAGCGCCGGCTGCTGCAGGCCCCCACCTTCTCCCTGATCGCCGATCGCCTCGTGCCCGGCGGTGTGCTGCATGTCGCCACCGACCACGCCGAATACGCCGAAGCGATCCGGGAAACCGGAGACGCCGAGCCGCTGCTGAAGCCCCTGTCGGGGGAGTCGCCGATCAGCCTCGAGCGACCCGTGACCAAGTTCGAGGGGAAGGCCCACCAGGTGGGCAGCACCATCGCCGAAATGGTCTGGGGGAAGATCGGAGCATGAGCGTCCACGAAGAGCTGTCCGATACGACCGACCCCACCGCCATCGACAGCGGGCCTGTCGGCGGCAGCGACCAGCCCGGTCGTGTCCTTCTCGTGTGGGATGCTCCCAACCTCGATATGGGTCTCGGCGCCATCCTCGGCGGCCGGCCCACCGCCGCATACCGTCCCCGGTTCGACGCACTCGGCCGCTGGCTTCTCGGCCGCACCGCCGATCTGTCCCGCCGGACCGGTACTCCGCTCGAACCCGAGGCGACGGTCTTCACCAACATCGCCCCGGGCAGCGCCGACGTGGTGCGCCCGTGGGTGGAAGCCCTGCGCAATGTGGGCTTCGCGGTGTTCGCCAAGCCCAAGATCGACGAGGACAGCGACGTCGACTCCGATATGCTCGAGCACATCGAGTTGCGCCGGCGTGGCGGCCTTGCCGGCGTCATGGTGGCGTCGGCGGACGGGCAGGCGTTCCGCGAACCTCTCGAAGAGCTCGCAGCTGCGGGCATCGCGGTGCAGGTGCTGGGTTTCCGCGAGCACGCCAGCTGGGCGGTCACGTCCGAGATCCTCGACTTCGTCGATCTCGAGGACATCCCCGGGGTGTTCCGTGAACCGCTGCCCCGCGTCAGCCTGGAATCGCTGCCCGACGAAGGAGCCTGGCTGCAGCCGTTCCGACCGCTGTCCGCCCTCCTCGTGGGGCGCAAGAGCGTCGCCGAATAGGAGATCTAGTGTTCGACCGTTGGGGAACGCTCGTCTATCGCGCGCGCTTCACCGTCATTGCGGTGATGGTGGCGGCGCTGCTCGGGCTCGCCGGGTACGGACTGAGCCTGAACGACCATCTCAGCCAGAGCGGCTGGGACGATCCCGGCTCACAGTCCGTCGCCGCGGCGAAGCTGGCAGACGGCACGTTCGGCCGCGACACCAACGGTGACGTGCTGGTTCTGTACACCGCGCCCGAGGGCAAGACCGTCGACGACCCGGAGTTCGCCGCGAAGGTCACCGACAACCTCAACGCTCTGGTTTCCGAAAATCCCGAACACATTCTCAAGATCAACGGTGCGTACTGGCCCACCGAGACCGCGCCGTCGCTGCCGAGCCTGGCCGACGAGTCACGTCAGCACGCCCTCGCGTCGGTCGCCATCGCCGGCGCGAACGACACGGAGCTGACCGGGAACTTCCGCGACATCAAGGACAAGTTCTACATCGACGGTGTCGACGTCCAGCTCGCCGGTCTGCAGCCCATCTCCGGCGCGCTCAACGACACGATGGCCAACGACATCAAGCGCATGGAGATCCTGGCGATCCCGGCCGTCGGCATCCTCCTGTTCTTCGTGTTCGGTGGCGTCATCGCGGCAGCGCTGCCGCTGATCACCGGTGGTCTGACGATCGTCGCCGCAAACGGCGTCGTGCGGCTGATCACCAATTTCACCGAGGTCAACTCGTTCGTCGCGCCCGTCGTCTCGCTGATCGGACTGGGTCTGGCGATCGACTACGGCCTGTTCATGGTGTCCCGTTTCCGAGAAGAACTGGCCGAGGGCTACGACACCCCCGCGGCCGTCCGGCGCACCGTCATGACGGCCGGGCGCACCGTCATCTTCTCCGCGACGATGGTGGTCACCAGCCTCGGCGGCCTGCTCCTCTTCCCGCAGGGCTTCCTCAAATCCGTCTCCTACGGCGCGATCGCTGCGATTTCTCTCGCCGCCTTGCTGTCGGTGACGGTGCTGCCCGCCATTCTCGGCATCCTCGGCAAGCGCATCGACAAGTTCGGCATGAAGAAGTTCGGCCAGATCCAGTCGAACGAACAGGTCGAGAACAGTTACATCGGGCGGCTCACCCGCTGGGTCATGCTCAATCCGATGAAGGTGACCATCCCGACGGTCATCGGCCTGTTGCTGCTCATCACGCCGCTGACCGGCATCAAGTTCGGCGGCATCAACGAGACCTACCTGCCACCCGACCACCCGACCCGCGTCGCGCAGGAACAGTTCGACGAGTTGTTCCCGGGACAGCGTGCCGAACCCGTCCGACTGGTGATCCAGGGCGCCCAGGGCGGCGACCTGAACAAGATCATGGAGACGGCGAACGCCGCACCGGGTCTCGTCGAGGACTTCACGATCACGGGCCCGGCCAAGGACGGCGTGCGCGTCTTGAAGGCCGGTCTGACGGACCGCAACGAGACCGCTCCGACCATCGACTACCTGCATTCCGCGGAGTGGCCAGAGGGCGTCGAAGTGCTCGTCGGCGGTACGCCGGCCATCGAGCAGGATTCGATCGCCGCCCTCCTCGACACGCTGCCGCTGATGGTGCTGGTCGTGGTGTCGCTGACGATCATTCTCATGTTCCTGGCCTTCGGATCGCTGGTGTTGCCGATCAAGGCCGTCCTCATGAGCGCGTTGGGTCTCGGCTCGACACTCGGCATCCTCACCTGGATCTTCATCAACGGCAACGGCGCAGAGCTACTCAATTTCACGCCGGGACCGATCATGTCTCCGGTGCTCGTGCTGATCATCGCGATCGTGTACGGGCTGTCGACCGACTACGAAGTCTTCCTGCTCTCCCGGATGGTCGAAGCCCGGGCACAGGGCGCGAGCACCACCGAATCCATCCGCGTGGGCACGTCGCACACCGGCCGCATCATCACCGCCGCCGCGCTGATCCTGATCGTGGTCACCGGTGCGTTCGCGTTCTCGGAACTGGTGATGATGAAGTACATCGCCTACGGCATGATCGCCGCTCTCGTCATCGACGCGACGGTCATCCGTATGTTCCTGGTACCGGCAGTGATGAAGTTGCTCGGCGACGACTGCTGGTGGGCACCTGCGTGGATGAAGCGGATCCAGGAGAAGGCCGGCCTCGCCGAACCGATTCTCGCCGACGAACTGATGCCCGAGGACGTGCCCGAACTCATCACCGTCGGCATGTTCGGTCCCGCGACCGTCTCGGCCACCGGTTCACATCGTTTCCCGGCAGGGATGTTCGGCGACGCAACCGACCTCACTCAGCCGCTGCCCAAGATCGCAGCGCCGCGACCGGCGTCCGAGCAGCGCAAGTTCCGCGATCTCACGCCGCAGCCGCGTCGCCAGGGTCCCGGGCGTCCGGTTCCCCGTCCCCCGGCCCAGCGGCCACGTCCGGATCAGCAGCGGGCAGGCGACCCGCGTCACCGGGCTGTCGACGGCCGTCCGATGCCGCGCGCAGGTGAGCCGGCGGCTCCGGGCCACGGCTCCCCGCAGCAACTGCCGCCGCAGCGCCGGCCGCAGGGTCCGGCCGGTGCGGGCGACGAACGTCAGGGTCCGCCGCTGCCCCCTCGGCGCCCCCGGGCACCGCAGGGCCAGGTTCCGGATCAGCTTCCGCCGATGCCGCAGCGACGGGGCGCAGACGCGCCTCCCGTCGACCCGGCGCAGGCACAGCCGCCGCAGGGCCGGCCTACGGCAGCGTCCCAGCCGCCCACGGCGGCCATGCCCCCGCTCCCCAGGCGCCGACGGGGCGACGTTCCCCCGCCGCTGCCGCAGAACTTCGTGCGGCCGTCCGCCACGAACCCGGATCCGGCCGGCAACCCGCCGGTGAACGGTGGTGCCGAGGGAACGCGACAGGACGGAGAGCCGTCGACGGGTGCCGGGCGGGCACGCGATCCGCAGGCGATCGAGAGCTGGCTGTCGCAGCTGCGCCGAGCTGCTCCCGGGTCGGGACAGCACGCGCATCGCCCGCCGGAAACCGGACCGCGGCCGCAAGCCGGTCCGCGGCCGGAGCCGGGTTCCCGCCCACCGGCGGGGCTGTTTCCGCAGGCCGAACCGCGCCCACCGGCGGGACAGCAGCCGCAGGGCGGACCGCGCCCACCGGCGGGACAGCACCCGCAGCCCCGACCGCGTCCGCAGGCGGGGCAGTACCCGCAGCAGCCGCCGAACCCGCAGCAGCCGCCGAACCCGCAGCAGCGCCCGCAACCCGGCCAGTATTCGCAGCAGTCACCTCAGCGGCCGGTGCCACGGAACGGTGCCACGGAACGGTCGCCCGAGGCGCCCACCGATTCGGAGCCCGACCACGCGGACGATCCGAACGATCCGCACCGTCGGCGGCACGGCACCGACACCGGCGGGTCGATCAGTGTGAGTGAACTGATCGCGCGCCGGCAGCAGCCCTGAGCCGGACGGACGGAACGGCGGGTGCGCGCGGGTCCTACGCGCCGTTGATGAACTTGCGCAGCCGCATGCCGAACGGGTGCGTGACGTTGAGGTTGCCGCAGAAGATCTTCCCGACCACGACGACGTGCAACGGGCCGAACGGCGCGCCGCCGCGCACTTTCGTGGTGGCGCTCGACGCGACGGTTTCGACACCGTTGATATCGGCGGTGGCTTCGGCGGGCAGCAGGATCGAGATCGAACTGAACGAGTCGTTCACCTCGATTCGCACGACCTGCGTCTGCATCACCGCCTCGGTGAAGTCCAGGTTGACCGACGACGCGAACGTATCGAGCCGGAGAACCGGCGCGACCTCCCACCGGCCCTTGCGGGTCAGGGACGACAAACGTCCCTTGAGCACGAGCGGACCACCGGGCCCGGTCGCCGGGTACGCGGGGGCGGCGGCGGTCGCCTGCTGCTGGGGCAGGAACGCCGGTGCGGCCTGCGGGAGGTACTCGGGCCGCATCTGGATGCCGGGCAGGTCCACGAGAACCTGATTGAGATCACCACGCGTTTTCGCTGCCAGGACGGTGTCCATCCGTTCGGTGAACTCGCCGAGCGAGAGCATTCCCTGTCCGACGGCTCGCTGGAGAAGCTCGCCCACATGTTCACGTTCCGCGTCCGAAACGCGCAGATCCTTCGGGTCCATACGTACAGAATAGGATCTGTGACACTCTTCGTCCCGACCGGAAGCGCGCGGCCTCCTGCCGGATCGCGGAACCGCAAGTGCCGCCGCGCCGAGCGACTTCTCACCTCTCCGTGGTGCCGAAGGTGACCACGACGCGCTGTGACCGTCCATACAGTGGTTTGATCTGAAGTCGTGCTGAGGTCCTATCGAGCCGTCGCCGCGACACTGCGTAGTCGCTGGCCGCTCTATATGGCCTCGATGGGCGCCTCCAACCTGTTCGGCGCCATGCTGGTGTTCGCGTTCGTGCGCTACGGCGTTCCGTTCGCGGACGACGACTTCGACACCGTCGACCGGGTTCAGAACTTCACCGTGTTCGCGGTGTACCTCGTCTTCGCCGGCATCGTGAGTCTCACCGCTGCGGCGCTGATGCTTCGTTCGGTGGTGCGCTGGCAACTCCGCGGCGGCCCGCCCACCCGGTCCGAGCAGATGGCGGCACTGCACGCGCCGTTGCGTCAGGCGATCGTGCACCTCGGACTGTGGTTGCTCGGCGGCGTCTTGTTCGTGTTCCTCACCGCCGGGGAGACGCCTTCCCTCGCCGTCGCGGTCGCGATCACCGTGGCGATGGCCGCGACGAGCACGTTCGGGTTCACCTACATGCTCGGCGAGCGGATTCTGCGCCCCGTCGCGGCCCGTGCACTGAGCGAAGGCAACTTCGATCGCACCATGGCTCCGGGCGTCGGCACCCGTCTCGCGATGACGTGGGGACTGGGCACCTTGATGCCCGTCGCGGGGATCGTCCTGCTGTGCGTCACCCAGATCACCACCGACTCCGCGTTCTCGTCCGACGCACTCGCCTACGCGGTACTCGCGCTTGCGGTCACGTCCATCCTGCTGGCCCTCGTGCTGTCGTTGCTGACCTCGGCGCAGATCTCCGACCCGATCAAGCAGTTGCGCTGGGCGATCGAACGCGTGCAGCGCGGCGCGTCGGCCGTGCAGGTGGAGGTGTTCGACGGCAGCGAGATCGGACGCCTGCAAGTGGGCTTCAACCGGATGATGGCGGAGGCCGACGAGCGCCGCCGGCTCCGCGAGTTGTTCGGTCAGCACGTCGGTGAAGACGTGGCCCGGCGGGCACTGCAGTACGGCACCGAACTCGGCGGTGAGACCCGCTACGTGGCCGTGCTGTTCGTGGACATGGTGGGGTCGACCGCCACCGCGGCCGAGCGTCCTCCCAACGAGGTCGTCGATCTCCTCAACGAGTTCTTCCGGGTCGTGGTGGAGGTCGTCGATCGGCACCACGGCTTCGTCAACAAGTTCATGGGCGACGCCGCCCTGGTGATTTTCGGGGCGCCTCTCGACCGGCCCGATGCACCCACCGCTGCGCTGGGTGCAGCACGCGAACTGCGCTTCGCGCTCGACGACATCACCGGTCTCGACGTCGGTATCGGTGTCTCGGCCGGACTCGCGGTGGCAGGAAACATCGGCGCGGCCGAACGCTTCGAATACACCGTCATCGGCGACCCGGTCAACGAGGCGTCGCGCCTGACGGAACTGGCCAAGCTCCGTCCGAGCCGCGTTCTCGCGTCGTCGAGCGCCCTCTATTTCGCCGACGACGACGAGCGTGGGCACTGGGAACTCGGCGACGAGGTGCAGCTTCGCGGGCGGCGCAGGGTCACGCAGCTCGCCTCGCCCGTCCATTATCCGAGCGGGCCGCGTCCGGGTGACGACTCTGCGGATCGGGTGGGTTAGCACAGGGAGGTACGTCACGGGCGGACGCTAATTGCGGCACCTACATACCTGCGTCGGTTACGGTGAATGGCGTGGCGCAGCCGCAGGACGACCTCTCTGGCCCCGACGCCACACCGCGCCGGGGCCGTTTCCTGTGGATCAAATGGCTGGTCGCGGCGGCTCTGATCGCGTTGCTCACCGCCGAAGCCATCTACCTGTGGCCCACGATGAGCGATTCCTGGAAAGCGCTCACCGGCATCCACTGGGGCTGGTTCGCAGCGTGTGTCGCCGCTCAGATGATCTCCCTGAGCGGTTTCGCGGGAGTCCAGCAGCAGCTGTTGCACGCCGGCGGTGTGCGAGTAGGTCACTTCCGCTCGGCATCGGTGATCTACGGCAGTACCGCCATGGCGGTCACGCTGCCGGCAGGCCCGGTGTTCTCGACCGCGTTCACCTACAGGCAGACCCGCAAGTGGGGCGCGACCCCCGTGGTGGCGTCCTGGCAGCTCGCGGTATCCGGCGTCATCGCGGCGGCCACGCTGGCCTCCGTCGGGGTCGCGGGAGCGTTCGCGGTGGGCACGCGGATCAGTCCGGTGACGCTGGTCCTGTCGCTGGCGGGCCTCATCGCCATGTTCTACGGGCTGCGGTATGTCGCCCGTAACCCGTCGTCGATCGAGGCAGCCGGCACCTGGGTGCTCACCCGTGTCAACAGGGTGTCCGGAAAGCCCGCGGATACCGGCTTCGGCCTCTTCGATCGGGCGCTCGCCCAACTCGAGGCTGTCGAACTCGCGCGACGCGACGCAGTCGCGGCGATCGCGTGGTCGGCCGTGCACCGGGTCTTCGATGTCGCATGCCTCGGTCTCGCGTGCTGGGCGGTGGGAGGTTCCCCGTCGCTCGCAGGTCTGTGCATCGCGTTCGCCGCTGCCAAGGCGGTGGGCAGCGTGCCGTTGGCGCCCGGCGGGCTGGGGTTCGTCGACGGAACTCTGATCGCCACGCTCACCGCGGCGGGTCTGACCGCTCCCCAGTCGCTGGCCGCGGTGTTCGTGTACCGCGCGGTGAGTTTCGGTTTCGTCGCGCTCACCGGCTGGGGCACGATCGCGGCGATGTACCGCGGGGGCAACGCGGGTGAGGACATCGACCCTGCCGCCGAACGTGAGGAACAGGATCGCAGCGCCGTCGCGCGGCGGCGTAAGCCCGCAGACACCTCGGACACCGACCTTCTGTGATCTGCGCCACCAAGTAGTTGCGCGCGCAACAAAGTCGTGTCATGGTTGCCGCATCAAGTTGAAGTTTCAATAATCTACGAGGAGACAACGCGATGACGACCGCCACCACCACCTTTCCCGGCCTCACCACAGGGATCTGGGCCCTCGATCCGGTCCACTCCAACGTCGGCTTCACCGTCCGGCACCTCATGGTGAGCAAGGTGCGCGGAAGCTTCGAGAGCTTCTCCGGCGCGATCACCGTCGCCGAGGACGGCACCGCATCGGTTCGCGCCGACATCGACGTCGCGTCGATCAGCACCAAGAACGCCGATCGCGACGCCCACATCCGGTCGGCCGACTTCTTCGACGCCGAGCAGTTCCCCGTCGCGACCTTCGTCTCCACCGGTGTCCGCGCGGACGGCGACGACTACATCGTCGACGGCGACTTCACGCTCCGCGGCGTCACCAAGCCGGTCGAGCTGCGCCTCGAGTACAACGGCGTCAACGCCGGAATGGGCAACGGCCCGGTCGCCGGGTTCGACGCCACGACCGTGATCAACCGCAAGGACTTCGGCATCTCCATCGACATGCCGCTCGAGGGCGGCGGCGCCGTCGTCGGCGACAAGATCACTCTCCACCTCGAGATCGAGGCCGGCCTGCAGGCCTGATCCCCCCGACATCTCCCGCGCCATCGCCCTCGGGCGTCCCTCCGCACGGAGGGGCGCCCGTCGGTGCATTCGGACACGTTCGCCACGGCGCTACCCTGAAGCCGTGAAAAAGTACGCCCCCGCGCTGGTTGCCGACGTGGTCCTGATCCTCGTGTTCGCAGCCCTCGGCCGATCCAGCCACGAAGAAGTCCTCGATCTCGTCGGCCTGGCACGCACCGCGTGGCCGTTCCTCGGCGGGCTGACCGTCGGCTGGTTCCTCGTCGCGTGGCTCTACCGCGACAAGTTCGACGCGTTCGCCGCAGCACCCACCGGCCTTCTCGTCTGGGTGAGCACGCTTGTCGGCGGCATGCTGCTCCGCGCGGCGACCGGTCAGGGAACCGCCACCGCCTTCATTCTCGTCGCCACCGGCTTCCTCGGCGTGACTCTGATCGGCTGGCGACTTCTCGCCCGTGTGGTCCGACGGTCCGATTCTCGGGTCGCGTGAGAACAACCACTGTGTGATTTTTCGAGATCGATTGGCTCGAGGGTGTCCCACGGTGAAACAGTGGATATATGACTGACACCGCTTCAGTGCCGGAGTCGCGATCCGATACGAGGTTTTTCGGCCAGCCTCTGGCGCTGGCCAACCTGTTCGGCGTCGAGATGTGGGAGCGATTCTCCTTCTACGGCATGCAGGGCATCCTCATCTACTACCTGTACTACTCGGTTGCCGAGGGTGGTCTGGGGATCAGCAATGCCGCCGCAACCTCGATCGTCGGCGCGTACGGCGGCACGGTCTATCTGTCGACGATCCTCGGGGGATGGATCGCCGACCGTCTCCTCGGCTCCGAACGGACACTGTTCTACAGCGCGATCCTGATCATGTTCGGCCACATCGCGCTCGCGCTGCTGCCGGGCTTCATCGGTGTCGGCGTGGGCCTCATCCTCGTGGCCGTGGGCAGTGGCGGACTCAAAGCGACCGCAACCTCGATCGTCGGTGACCTCTATGACGAGAAGGACCAGCGCCGCGACGCCGGATTCTCCATCTTCTACATGGGCATCAACATCGGCGCCCTCGTCGGTCCGCTGCTCACGGGGTTCCTGCAGGTCCGGTACGGGTTCCACTGGGGATTCGGACTCGCCGCGATCGGCATGTTCCTCGGCCTGTTGCAGTACACGCTCTACCGCAAGCACCTCGGTGACATCGGCAAGGTTCCGCCGAACCCGTTGCCGGCGGAAAGCCGGATGCGTGTCGGCGGAATCGCACTGGCCGCGCTCGTTCTGGTCGTGATCCTCGCCTCCACCGGCATCATCTCCGCGAACAGTCTGTCCGACATCGTCGTCACCCTGACGGTCATCGCGGCGATCACCTACTTCGTGGTCATCCTCTCGAGCAAGAACATCACCTCGATCGAACGCAGCCGGGTGCTGTCCTTCATCCCGATGTTCGTGGCGAGCGCCGTGTTCTGGTCGCTGTTCCAGCAGCAGTTCACGATGGTCGCGGTGTACGCCGATACCCGCCTGAACCGCGACCTGTTCGGGTGGGAGTTCCCGCCCTCGTGGGTGCAGTCCATCAACCCGGTGTTCATCATCGCGTTCGCCGGTGTCTTCGCGGCTGTGTGGACCAAGCTCGGGCCGCGCCAGCCGTCGTCGCCGATCAAGTTCGCTGCCGGCACGATCATCATGGGCATCGCGTTCCTGTGCTTCATCCCGATGGCGGGTGGCGGTGCCAACAGCGCCCCGCTGCTCGGCCTGGTCGGCATCCTGCTGCTCTTCACCTTCGCCGAGTTGCTGCTGTCGCCGGTCGGCCTGTCGCTGACCACGAAGCTCGCCCCGAAGAGCTTCCATACACAGATGGTCGCGTTGTTCTATCTGTCGGTCGCCCTCGGCAGCGCGATGGCCGGCACGCTGGCGGGTTTCTACGACGAGACCAACGAAGTGCCGTACTACCTGTGGATCGGCGGCGCCTCGATCGCGGTCGGCGTTGCCCTTGCCGTGGGTTCGCCCTGGATCAAGAAGCTGATGCACGGCGTGAACTGAGTGCCGCCCGGAGGTCTCGCCGCGTTGCCACGGACGCGGTTCACGTGAGCGCGAGCCACGCGGCGAGACCGAATCCTGCCGTCGCGACACCTACGCGAAGCGCGGTCGGCGGGATGCGCGCGACCAGTGGGGGTCCGCACCAGCCGCCGGCGAACGCGCCGAGAGCCATCGCGAGGGCCGCCGGCCAGTGCACCGGCCCGAACACGGCGAATCCGATCGCGGCGACGAGGTTCGCGGTACCCAGCAGATAACTCTTGAGAATGCTGGCCCGCCATATGCTCTCGGACGTGCAGATCAACGTCACCGCCAGAATCATGACGCCGGCGCCCGCACCGAAGTAGCCGCCGTATACGGCCACGACGAACAACGCAGCGGCGTACGCACGCGGCAGGTCGCGGCCGCGCGCCAAGGCGCGGATACGGGGCTGAAGCAACAATGCGAGCGAGGCGAGTGCCACCAGATACGGCACGACCGCCTCGAACGAACCGGCCGGTGCGACGAGCAGCACCCCGGCTCCGATGGCGCCGCCCAGCGCGGCGTAGGCCGTCCACCTCCACACCCGTGGCCCGGTATTAACGACTTCACGGACGGAGTTCGCGAGCGCTCCGACGCCGACGCCGACCATCGCGACCGTGTTCGTGACGTTCGCCGCGACCGGCGGCAAACCGACGGCGAGCAGTGCCGGATACGACACCAATGATGCGAGCCCCGAGACGAATCCGACCACTCCTGCGAAGAAGCCCGCAACCACGAGCAGCAGCAGTTCCAGGACCGTCACGATCGCCGAACCTACCGCCTGCCGCCCCCGGGCGCCCGGACCGGCGTTTCGCCGGGCGAGGTCAGAAAGCCTCGTCGGGCTGCGCGAGTTTGCTGAGGAATGTATCCGCGACCGTGATCGCCCGGTCTCCTCCGTCGGCGTCGGCGACGAATACCGCGAAGGCGATATCGCCGCTGTAGCCGTAGAACCACCGGTCGTCCCCGCTCGCGGCGGCGACTCCCGACAGTCCCGCGTGCTTACGCAGGAAGGACGCTGGTCCCTTCTGTACGTTGTCGGCCATCATGCCGCGCAGCGCGTCGACGACGTGCGGGGGCAACGCGTCGACCGGGTCGTTGATCGTCGCGGGCTGACCCTGCACGATCGACGGCGCCACAGCCTCGCCGCGCGCAACGGAGGCGGCCAGAACAGCTGCTCCGAGGGGGCTGATCAGCGCGTCGTCGTTATCGGATCCGGCGAACTGCACCACTCCGGATCGTGTGTTGCCGATCTGGCTGGTCTCGAAATCGAAGCCGGGCACGCTGACGTCGAGGCCGAGTCCGAGCCGGCGGGCCGTCTCTGCGAGATCTTCCGAGCTCACATCGGCGCCGTCGATGCCCTTGTCGAGTCCGGCGGCCAACCGGACCGGGTCGAGCGTGCCTCCGGCCGGGTACATGCCGTGGGTCGCGACCGGACCGAGTTCCATCGCCCAGTTGTTCACGTCGGCGGCGAGGACGCCGCCCGTGGACGGCTGGATCGCGACGAGCGCGGTGGGTGTTCCGGTGGTGACCACCGCTTCCTTCGCGGCAAGCTGCACCTTCGAGTCCACCATGGCGTTGAGGTCCGGGGGCGGCGGCCCCTGGAAGCCCGCAACCTGGATCGGACCTTCCTCGGGATCTTCGAGCGTGACCGCCCAACCCGCGGTACGGTCGCGTTCGAGTTGCCACGCCGAGCGCAGCGTATCGAGCAACGGCGTGGAGATCCGTCGATCGGCACTGATCAGCGTGGGAGTCTGGATCACTTCGACACCGGGGATCGACTCGATGTCGCTCCCGAGGAACTGATAGTCCTGGTCTCGTAGTTTGACGGCGGTGATCCGGTTGCCGGGGTCGTTCGCGAGCCGGTCCTGCATCAGTTGCGCGGTGATGACCGGCGCGACAGGTGCGAGCACCTCGGCCAGCCGGGTCGTGGTCGCGCCGGGGTCGGGCATGGCGGCGGGATCGAGCACGACGGCGTTGATCGTCTGTTCCTCCATGAGGAGGCGGCCCGTGCGGTCGAAGATCTTCGGGGGCGCGGCGTCGGTGCGGACGTGGTGAACGGTTCGTCCGCCGCCGAGGTCGGGCACGATGATGTCCGGGTCCCACGACACTCGCCAGCCCACGCCGAGTTTCCTGACCGCACCGTCGACCTGGTAGCCCCAGTCCATGCCCTCGCCGAAATTCCAGGCGGCGGAGAGCGTGAAATACCCGGACTCACTGTTCAGTTCGACGAACTGCGAGACCTCGTAGTCGACCGTGCCGTCGGACAGGCCGTCGAACATCTGCCCGATGGTGCTTTCTGCTGCGCTCGGGTACGACGTGAGCGAGGCCGCTGAGGCAGGGTCACGGGCGTCGAGAGCGGCGACGAAATCGTCGACCAGGCCACGCGCGTCGGTCCGTGAGCCGTTGACCACGAAGGCAGTGACCGCCACGGCGACAACCAGAACGACGACCGCTGTGAGGGCGAGCACGCGCATCCGCCCCCTGCGCCGCCACTCACGAAATCCCATGACAACCAACCTTCACTTCAGCCACAGGAGGAACAAGCACGGCGTGCCTACGAACGAATCACAATTACGCCACACGTCCGATTACCCCCTCAACCACCTGCCGGCGGCTTCGACTGCGGGAGCCGAACCGTTCGCCCCTGCCACGAACACTGCGAAGGCCAGATTATCGCGTGATCCGACGAACCATCCGTGCGCCCCGTCGTTTTCACCGTACTCTGCGGTCCCGGTCTTACCCGTCAGATCGGGGATGTCTCGCAACATACTCGCTGTACCGCCGGTTATCGTCTCGCGCATCATGGTTCGCAGCGCAGCGGTCACTTCGGCCGGTGCCGGAGCGATTTCCTCGTCCACGGTCGTCGCACTCCCCTCGACGAGTACCGGCAGCGGAGCGCTCCCGTTCGCCACGGCCGCCGCGACGAGGGCCATACCGAAGGGTGTCGCGGTGACCTGTCCCTGTCCGATCGCCGATTCGACGAGGGCTGCGGGAGTGTCCGTTTCCGGTACCGATCCGGTGACGGTCACAAGTCCGGGCGTGACATAGTCGGCGCCGAGCCCGAACTGACGAGCCGCGTCCGTCAGTGCGGTCGGAGGCAGGTTCACGGCGAGCTGTCCCATCGTGGTGTTGCACGAGAACGCGAACGCTGTGTGCAACGGCACCGCCCCCAGATCGAAGCTCTCGTCGTTCGGGATCGTGCGGTCCTCGATCGTCGCCACTCCCGGACACGGCAGGACCGTGTCCGGGTCCGCGAGCCCGGCCTGAAGCGCAGCCGAGGTGGTGACGACCTTGAAGGTGGAGCCCGGCGGATACAGGCCGGTGAGCGCGAGCGGACCTTCGCGGTCGGCGGCGGCGTTCTGCGCGATCGTGCGCACTGCGCCCGTCGAGGGCTCGATGCCGACGATCACCGCGGGAGTGTCGAGGGAGGCGAGCGCAGCTTCCGCCCCGATCTGCAATTGCGGATCGATCGTGGTGGACAGGTCGGACGCCTCGGGCCCTGTCTCGCCGGCCACCTGCTGCGCGGTCCCGTCCGGCTCGACCCGCTGGACCACCCACCCCGCGGATTCGGCCTGTCCCTGTTCCCACAACTCCACCAGGCCGGACCACACCGGCGAGGCCAGCGCCCGGTCTGCGACCAGCAATCTCGATTGCGGAACGAGCGTGACGCCGGGCAGGGCGGTCAGCTGCTGTTCGATCGGAGCCAGGTCGTCCTCGCGCAGCGAGATCGCGGTCAGCGACTGTCCGGGCGCTTTCGCCCGATCGGCGGCGAGAGACTCTGCGGTGATCGTCGGGGCAACGGGCGCGAGCAGCGGTGCGACTGCCGCGGGGTCGGCGTTCGCATCGAGATTTACCAGCGTGACGACCTGCTCGCTGAACAGGGTGCCGCCCGCCCGGTCGTAGATCGTCGGCGGCGCACCCGCGGTGGTCACCAGACGCACTGTTGCCCCGTCCGCGAGTTCCGGGGAGAGCACAGCCGGATCCCAGCGCACTCTCCACGAGTCGGAGTCCTCCACAGCCGACCCCGTCGTCCGGTACGCCCAGTCGCGTCCCTCCCCGAAATTCCACGAGACATCGAGGTCGAAGGTGTTGCCGTCGCCCGTGCCCGCAACGCCGACCACCGGATCGCTGGTGCCGAGGCCGTCGAACATGCCGGTGATCGCGGCGGCCGCGGCCTGCGGGTCGGTGGTGAGCGCGGCCGCTGCCTGCACATCGCCCGCGTCGAGCGCGGATGCGAACTCCGCGGCCACCGTCTCGGGCTGGTCCGGCCCCAACAAGCCGCATCCGGCTGTCACGAGCACGAGGATCGGTGCCACGCCTGCGGAAACCCACTGCCGTCGAATACGCACGACGTCGATCATGCCCAAATTCTCGACGACGTGCCGGACAGTGCGCGCCGCCGGGAGCGTCGGGGAGGTGTCGATATTCGGTTGCACGACCGTCGTCACACGACCTACCGTGGTACTCGGCCCTGTCACCGAACGAGTGGAGAACTGCGTTGCTCCGGTAGTGGTTGTCGACCACGCGGCACACCCGCGATCGATCCACCTTTCAGGAGCACTCATGTCTTCCCTCTCGGGCATCACGCTGTCCGGCCTCACGTACGACCATCCCGACGGCACCCGCGTCTTCGAGAACCTCGACGCGACTTTCACACTCGGGCGAACCGGTCTCGTCGGGCGCAACGGAACCGGGAAAAGCACACTTCTCCGTCTCGTCGCCGGGCACCTCCGGCCGCGGAGCGGTGCGCTGACCGTCCGGGGCCGAGTCGCCTTTCTCCAGCAGGACGTCACGCTCGATCCGTCGGTAACCGTCGCGGCGGTACTCGGGTTGGACGAGATTCGAAGGGCCCTGCGGCGAATCGAATCCGGCGTCGGAGACGCCGGCGATTTCGGCATCGTGGGCGACCGCTGGGACATCGAGGAGCGCGCGCTCGCACTCGTGCACCGGCTCGGTCTGGAACGAATCGTGCACGACGAAGGCGACTTCGACCGCACCGTGGGTGGCCTCTCCGGGGGAGAAACGATGCTGCTCGCCTTCACGGCACGGTTGCTCGACGAACCGGACGTGCTGTTGCTCGACGAACCCACCAACAATCTCGACGCGGAGGGACGCGCGCGACTGCAGGAGGCCCTCGACCGTTTCGCCGGCACCGTCGTCGTCGCCGGTCACGACCGCGACCTCCTCGACCGGATGGACACGATCGCCGAACTCCGCGACGGGCAACTCCGGCTGTTCGGTTGCCGATACAGCGAATACGAGCAGATCGTCGCTGCGGAACAGGAGGCGGCGCGTGCCGCCGTGCGCGACGCGCGCAACGACGTCCGGCGTCAAACACGAGATCTCGCAACCGCGCAGGCGACCCTCGCGCAACGACAACGGTACGGACGCAAGATGTTCGAGCAGAAACGCGAACCGAAGATCATCATGGGTGCGCGTAAACGGCAGGCTCAGGAATCGGCGGGCCGGTACCGCCGTGAACACGAGGCGAATCTGGACTCCGCGCGAGCGCACCTCGCACACGCGCAGGACGCCGTGCGCGACGACCGGGAGATTCGTGTCGACCTTCCGGAAACCACCGTGTATCCGGGTAGTTGCGTGGCGGAAGGGCCACTCGAGATCGTCGGACCGGAACGTATCGCTCTCGGCGGCCCCAACGGTTCAGGCAAGACGACACTGCTCGACCGCATCGTCGAGGCCGGCCCTCTTGTGCCGTTCGCGCTGCTCCCCCAGCGACTCGACATCTTCGACGACACGCTGTCGGTGGTGGAGAACGCAGAACAGCGGGCACCTCATCTGCCACCACAGGAGATCAGGGCGCGACTGGCCCGGTTCCTGTTCCGGGGCAGCGACGGCGACGTGCCGGTCGGTGCGCTGTCGGGCGGAGAACGGCTGCGGGCCGCATTCGCGATCGTCCTCGCGGCAGATCCGCCGCCCCGCCTGCTGCTGCTCGACGAGCCGACCAACAACCTGGATCTGCCGAGCCTCGATCATCTGACGCAGGCGCTGCACGGATTCGCGGGCGCGCTCGTGGTCGTCTCGCACGACAAGCGGTTCCTCGACGACATCGGGATCACCCGGTCGGTCACACTGGGCACATGAGTGTCACGACCAACCCCGCCGACGGAATCCGTCTCTCGTACTCCATTGCCGGCTCGGACGAGAAGAACGCTCCCGATGTGATGCTCGTGCACGGGAGCGCGCTGTCCTCCTCGGTGTGGCGAGGTTTCGGCTACGTGCGCGCGCTCGGCGACCGGTACCGCCTGATCCTTCCGGACCTGCGTGGACACGGCCGCAGCGACACCCCGCACGAGCCCGACGCGTACGCGATGGATCGCATCGTCGGTGATCTGCTGGCCGTGCTCGACGCCGCGGACGTCGAGCGCGTGCACTACGTCGGGTACTCGTTCGGCGCGAGGGCGGGGCTGGCGCTGGCCCTGGCCGCTCCGGACCGGGTCGCCGGCCTGGTCCTGCTCGGCGGCAGCGCACGACCACAGCGCGGGGCGATGGACGCGATGTTCTTTCGCGGCTGCGTCGACGTGCTCGAGCGCGACGGCATGGAGGGTTTCGTCCGCGAGTGGGAACGACAGCGGCAGGAACCGGTGGACGCGGCCACGCGGGCGGCGTTCCTCGCGAACGACCCACTCGCGCTGGCCGCGTACTTCCGGCGCTCCGACCTCGAGCCAGGGATCGACGACGAGGCCCTCGCGGCACTCGACGTTCCGACGATTGCGGTCGCCGGGTCCGAGGACCACATGCGCGTGGACGACACCCGCGCGATATCGCGCGCGATCCCGGGCGCGCGTCTGGCCGTGCTGCGTGGGTTCGACCATGCGACGACGGTGGCGGCGCTACCGGAGGTTCTCTCGGTCATCGAGCCGTTTCTCGAGGCCCGGACCGTGCGCTGACCGGGCCTCGCGCTCAGCTCACGGCTGCGGGACGACGGGCAGCCATCGCTTCGCAGATGAGCGCCTTGACCGCGCGTTTCATCACTTCGACGGCGTCCGGCACGGGTAGACGCAGCACGTCGCGGAGCGAAACCCACATCGGCCACGTCGTGCTGATCGCGATCGAACTCTCGATCTGGCAGCGCACTTCGCTTCCCACACCGTCGAGTTCCCGCGCGAACAACACTTGCGCTTCGAACGCCGCCCGCTCGAAGTAGCGCAGACGATTGTGCTGGAGTTCCCGCGAGAACGGCGCCCGAATCTCCGACGATCGGGCGAACGGTGCGATGAATTCGAGCAGTTCGGCCCGCTGGCGGCAATACGCGTCGATCCGCTCGGAGAGCGGCAACGACGGATCCACGGGCTCGTACGCGTCGTCCTGGCGCCGTAAGAGTTCGGCGCCGGTCGCCTCGAACAGCTTCTCGAGATCTCCGAAATGACCCCACAGGGACCGCAACGACACACCTGCGCGCGCCGCGATCTGCGCTCCTGTGGGTTTGAGTTCACCGGCACGGATCAACGCAATATGCGCGTCGATCACGGCCTGCCGCGTGCGTTCGGCACGCGCCGACCGCCCGTCGACATGGCCTGGTGGCCTGATTCCGGTGTCCATATCGTACGCGTACATCGCTCCCCCGATTTCCGCTCGACAACTATGTACCGGCCACTCCCCTCGTCGGTGGCCGGATTGTTGTAGTGCCGAGAATAGACGACACGCCGGGCGAATTTGAGAATGCCCGACGTGTCGTTATCGAAACCAGCGAAATTACCTGGACAGCAATCCCTTCGCGATGTGCGTCACCTGAATCTCGTTGCTCCCCGCGTAGATCATCAGTGATTTCGCATCGCGGGCGAGCTGCTCCACGCGGTACTCGGCCATATAGCCGTTTCCGCCGAACAACTGCACCGCCTCCATCGCGACATCGGTCGCGGCGCGCGACGAGTAGAGCTTCATCGCCGATGCCTCGGACAGGCTCACAGGCTTCCCGGCCTCTGCGCGTTCGATGGCACTGAACACCATGTTCTGCACGTTCACCCGCGCGATCTCCATCTCCGCGAGCTTGAGCTGGATCAGCTGGAACCGGCCGATTTCGCTGCCCCAGAGCTTGCGCGACTTGGAGTACTCGACACACAGCTTCAGGCACTGCTCGATGATGCCCAGCGACAGGTACGCGATCCCGATGCGTTCTGCCGCGAACGATTCCTTCGCGCTGTCCTTGCCGTCGCTCTTGCCGCTGTCCTCGGTCTCCCCGAGGAGTCGGTCCCGGGTGATGCGCACATTGTCGAAGAACAATTCGCCGGTGGGCGAGGAGTTCATGCCCATCTTCTTGAACGGCGGGCTCTGGGTGAGCCCCTCCATTCCCTTGTCGAGCACGAACGCGAGTACTTTGCGATCGCGCCGGTCGACGGAGGCGTTTCCTTCGTCGAGCTTCGCGTAGACGATGATGACGTCGGCGTACGGCCCGTTGGTGATGAACGTCTTCTGTCCGTTGAGGATGTAGTCGTCACCGTCCCGGCGGACCGTGGTCTTCATTCCGCCGAAGGCGTCCGAGCCGGAATCGGGTTCGGTGATCGCCCACGCGCCGACCTTCTCGAAGGTCACGAGTTCGGGCAGCCACCGCTTCTTCTGTGCGAGCGTTCCGCGGCTGCGAATCGTACCGGCGGTAAGACCCAGGCTGACACCGAGAGACGCCACGAGACCGAGACTGACCCCCGCGATCTCGATGTTGAGCAATGCCGCCATTCCGGGAGAACCGCCCATGCCGCCCGATCCGGACGACTTCTCACCCGATTCTTCCTTCGCGAGTGCCCGTTCGAGCGATTCCCGAGCCATCTCGTCGATGCCGAACGTCGAGTACAACTTGCGAATGATGTCGTAGGGCGGCAACTCACCCGACTCGAGCCTGTCGACATGCGGACGGAGTTCCTTCTCGATGAATCCGCGCAGTGCATCGCGGAACATGAGGTCTGTATCTGACCACTCGTACATCTCCGAAATATAGAACACGTTCCGGTTTCTGTATATGCTCCGCATCGTCGGCAGCCTCTCCGAAACCCACCCGGACGGCGGGTAGCCGGGGTTACTGTTTCGTCCCGAACACGCTGCCGGGGAGGTCTCGAAGTGGATGTCGTGGCACTTCACATGAGCGACGGATTGATCGATCCGCGCGCCTCCGTCTTGTTCTATGTCGTGGCAGCGATCGGTGTGTGCCTTGCCGCCTGGTGCGCGCGCAGCGATCTCCACGTGCGGACAGTGCCCTTCGCCGCGCTGGTCACGGCGCTGATCGTCGCTCTGCACACGGTTGCCGTCCCGATCCTGCCCGGCGTGAGCGGGTATGTCGTCGGGGCGGCGATCGCCGCCATCCTGCTCGGCCCCTTCGTCGGCGCCCTGAGTATGGCCATCGTGCTCACCGTGCAGGCGTTCGTCTTCGCGGACGGTGGGCTTTCCGCACTCGGTGCGAACGTCACCAACATGGCGCTCGCCGCGGTCGCCGCCGGATTCGTGGTCGCGGTGGCCGCGCGGGCACTTCTTGTGCGTCGCGAGGTTCGCTCGCCGCTCCTGACGCCGGCGCTCGTGTCCCTCGCCGCAGGATTCGTCTCCGTGTTCGCCGCGACCGCAAGTTTCGTCGTCGAATACGCGCTGGGAGGAGCCACCGCCACGCCCGTGGAGAACGTGGCGTACCTGTTCGCGGTGCACATCCCGGTCGCGCTCGTCGACGGGTTGGTGACTGCCCTCGTGGTCGTCGCCGTGACCCTGGTCCACCCGGCGTCCGTCTTCCTGTTGCGAGAACAGTCCGTAGCGGCCCGCCCTACCGCACATCCGCGCGGGGTGTTGCTCGCCGGGCTGGCATTCGCAGCACTGGTGATCGCGGGCCTCGTCTCCCCGCTCGGTGCGTCCGGGCCCGATGCACTGGAGGCGGCGACTCTGCGCGGGTGCACGGGGGGCCCGGACACCGATACCGGCGAATGCATGGCACGCCGGGTCGAAGAACACCGCTTCGCCGGGAGTGCGCTCGCCGGGTACACGGTCGGCGATCGGCCCGGATCCGCCGGCGTCGCGGCACTGATCGGGACTCTGGGCACCTTCGTCGTCGCGGGTGTCTGTTTCCGGGTCCTCGCGCCGCGGGAGGAAAAGCGCACCATGGCAAGTGCTGCGTGAGCGACTGCCCCTACCCGGGTTCCGGGGTCAGCACGAACACGGGCAGCGTCCGGTCGGTCCGGCGCGCGTACAGGTCGTAGTTGGGCCACGTCTTCAGCAACTCGGGCCACAACCGTTCGCGCTCTTCACCTTCGGCGACCCGCACCGACACCGGAGTCCGGTGACCCTCGAACAGCACGACCGCCTCGTCTGCCTCGCTCAGATTCAGCGCCCAGACCGGAGGCTTGGGGTGGCCCCAGTTCGAGCCGACGACGAGCCAGCCGCCGTCGTGCGGCACGCACAGCAGCGGAGTGGTGTGTGGCTCACCGGTTTTCCGTCCCCGCACCGTCAGCGCCAGCGACGGCAAGTCCGCGATCTTCAGGAGCGTGAACTTTCCACGGGTGACGCGCTGAATCGTCTTGTCCACGGCAATGATCGGGCGTGAGTAGTTCGGGAGCCAGGGCAGCGCACCGATCCGGATGGCGACCGGACGGAAGGGATTCACGGCGCTACCCTTCCCAGCCGGCCAGCACGGTACGTGCGGCGGTGACGACAGCCAGTGGCTGATCGATCATGGGATGGTGGCCTGCCGCAGGAAGTTCGACCATGAGAGTGTCCGGGCCGAGTTGCCGGCGGATCTTCGCAGCGAGCGCGTCGTCGACGATGCCGTGCTCGCTCCGGAAATAGGCCAGCCGCGATCGGGGCGTCATGTTCTCGAGGCTGCCGCGTCCCTCGCGACCCATCCGGAGATTGTCGAACTTCCACGACCACCCGCCTTCGACCTGCTTCAAGGATTCGCGAGCGATGTGTTCCAGGACGAAAGGCTCGGCTGTGTCCTGCGGTGGGACGAGGCGGAACCGCGCCACCGCCGCCTCCACCGACGGATACACCTTCGGCGGACCGGCATTCGCGGCGATCTTGGCTCGCATCTCGAGTTCTTCGGGAGTCATGTCGCGGATCGGGGAATCGAGGATGATCACACCCCCGAGCCGGTCGCCGCGGAAATGCGCGGTCGCGAAGGACACGATCCCGCCCATGCTGTGCCCGAGCAGCACCGGGCGTCCGGTTATCCCCCCTGCTGCCGCTGCGGCAAGCACCTCTGCGGACCACGCCTCCAGAGAGTAGTGCTCACGGTGGGTGCTGTCCCCGTGTCCGCTGAGATCGAGCGCGACCACTCGGCGTCCCCGGGCCAGTTGCGGTCCGATGTGGTCCCACCAGCCGGAATGCGCCATGCCGCCGTGCACGAGCACCACACCGGGGCCCCCCGCTTCACCCCACGCGCGATAGGCGATGGTCGCACCGTCGACATCGACGGTGCCCTTGTCGACGGGTGTCGCGAGAGCGTCGACAAACCAACCGGGAGCAGCTTCGTTATCGATCATCGTCCGAACTTATGCGAGATGTGACGCCGGTGAGCATTCGGGCCAGCATTTCGATTCGCGGATCCTCCAGTTCGGGCTGGGGATGCACGATCGACGACACCGCCTCGCCGTCGAACATGTGCACGAGCGAGAACAGGACCAGATCGAACTGCGCAGGCGGCAACCGATCTGCGACCGGCAGCGACCTGCCGAAGTCGGCGATCTGCGCGTGGTAGCGGGCGGCCATCGGAGAGAGGTGATCACGCAGTGCCGGATCGGTGCGGGCCGCGCCGAGAAGTTCGTACCACGCGGAATTCATCGGCGCCCGGCATGCGCGGCGCAACAACAGCAGGCAGGTACGCACCACGTCGACGGTGGTATCGGCACCGCTGCGTTCCTCGAGGCGGCCGAGCACCGCGAGTCCCGCCCGGAAGTTCACGAACTGGCGTTCGCTCACCTCTTCGGCAGCCGCGACCATCAGGTCGAGGCGCGTGGGGAAGTGCCGGAAAACCCCGCCCGACGACACTCCCGAACGACGGCACACCTCCCCGATGGTCGTGGAGGTGTAACCGCGTTCGGCGAGTGAGGCGATCGTCGCGTCGAGGATCCGGCCGATCGTTTCCTCGCGTCGTTCCTTCTGGGTGCGCCGGGGCAGACGCTCACCGTGCAGGACGGGCACTCCTACCCCACCGACGCCTCCGTCGTCCGTACCGGTGCGGGACCGCGCTCCTCCACACCCGCCTTCAGGAAGCGGCCGGTGCCGACGGTGCGCCCGTATCCGTCCACGAACTGCCCGTCACGGAAGACGACCTTGCCCGCCACAGCGGTCGCGGTGACCGCCCGGTCGTTGCGGTTGACCATCCGCCGCAGTCCGCCGAATTGTTCCAGCGGCGCTTCGTGATACCGGTCCGTGTCCTCGTCGAGGCCGGCGGGATCGATGACGACGAAGTCGGCACGGTCGCCGATCCGCAGATGTCCGGCGTCGATCCCGTAGAAGTCCGCGAGTTCTCCGGTGAGCTTGTGGACAGCGGTGTGCAAGGGCAACACCGGCTTTCCGCGTTGCTCACCTTCGTGGATTCGTCGCAGCAGGCAGATGCCGAAGTTGTAGAACGCCATGTTGCGCAGGTGTGCACCGGCGTCGGAGAAACCGAGGGTGATGCCTTCCGTCCGGATGAGCCGGTCGGCCACCGCGGGTCGATCGTTGGCGATCACGGTGTGCCAGCGGAATTCCCGGCCGTATTCCACGACGAGGTCGAGGAACGTGTCCACCGGGTGGAGCTTCCGTTCCCGCGCGACGTCACCGATGGACCGGCCGACGAGCGACTCGTCGGGGCATTCCACGATGCGGGTGTCGTCGAAGTCCCGGTGCCAGACCCTCGGCGAGAACTTCTTCTCGAAATCACGACGGAACCAGCGGCGATAGGCCTCGTCGCGCAGCAGGTCGTTGCGCCCCATCTCCTCCTGGAGATGCAGTGCCGCCCGCCCCGAACCGAACTCCTCGAATACGACGAGATCGATCCCGTCGGAATAGACCTCGAAGGTCGTCGGCAGGTGCTGCCAGCGGAACGCGCCCTTACCGATCTTGTTGGCCGCGTACGCGATCGGGCCGAAGATTCGATTGACCCACCGCTCCGCCTTGGTGTCGGCCGCTGCGAGGACGGAGGTCTTCATCGGCTTGCGCCCGAGTCCGGTGCTCGCCGCCGCGAAGAACGCCACGTCGTACTTCGTGTTGAGATTGGGGACGGCCTGCAGCACACGTCCACGCCTGCGCAGGATCCTGTGCAGGCGACGGAATTCCGACCACGAGGCATGCGTCGAGGGCAATGTGCGGGAGCGGTAGCGGTCGCCGTCCATCTTGTCCCACGGATTTGTCATCGTGGAGACGCCGAGGAAACCCGCGTCCAGAGCCTCCGATACCCGCGCGTCGATCGCGGCGAGTTCGTCGCGGGTCGGCCGATTGGCACCGTCCGTCGAACGCCCCAGACCCATCACCGAGGCACGGATGTCCGAGTGTCCGACGAATGCGGTGATGTTGGGGCCGAGCGGCAGTTCGTTGAGGGTATCGATGTACTCACGCGGCGAGTTCCACGTCTTGGAGCGCTCGAGTGCCGCGAGCACGTGTTCGCGGGGCAGCGCCTCCACGCGGCTGAACAGGTCGGCGGCGTCGACGGGCGGAACGTACACCGTGGAGATCGAGCAGTTTCCCATCAGCACCGTGGTGACGCCGTGTCGCACCGACTCGGGCAGACCCGGGCCGACGAGCACCTCGGCGTCGTAGTGCGTGTGCGTGTCGACGAAGCCCGGCATGACCCAGCGGCCGGCCGCCTCGACCACCTCGGTGCCGGCCCCGACGGGCAGGTCGTCCGACGTCACCGCAGCGACGACACCATCTCGGATACCGAGGTTGCGGACGGCTCCGGGCGAACCCGTTCCGTCGAACCACAGGCCGCCGCGCACGACGACATCGAAATCCTCGTTCTTGTGATCCACACCACTCATGCGGCCGAGTGTAACCCCAAATAGAGGTTGCGCACTCTCCAAATCCCGATGTGCTCCCCCGGGACCCCACTCACCCCCGATAGGCTGCGGAAATGACCTCGTTCCCCGACCTCGACGCGACTCCGGTTCTCGTCGTCGATACCGATGTCCTCGACCGCAACGTCACACGGATGGCGCAGTCGGCCGACGCGCGCGGGCTTCACCTGCGACCGCACGTCAAGACACACAAGTGCGTCGAGATCGCTCGGCGTCAGCTCGCCGCGGGTGCCTGTGGGCTGACGGTGGCGACGGTGTCCGAGGCCGAGGTATTCGCGGACGCGGGTGCCGACGACCTCTTCGTGGCGTACCCCTTGTGGGTGGACGCCGCCCGCGGCGCGCGGCTTCGGGCACTCGCCGCACGCGTCCGGCTCACGGTCGGGGTCGAGTCCACCGCCGGCGTCCGGGCACTCGCGGCGCATGCCGGCACCGGCGTCGGCGTGCTCGTCGAGATCGACAGCGGGCATCACCGCACCGGAGTTCCTCCCGAGCGGGCCGGCGCCGTCGCCGCGTCCGCCCGCGACGAAGGCCTCGAGGTACACGGCGTCTTCACCTTTCCCGGTCACTCGTATGGTCCGGGCGTTCCGCCGGTGGCCGCCGCCGAAGAATCGGTTGCGCTCGCGGCCGCGGCCGCCTCGCTGCGCGCAGTGGGCATCGAACCGGCGGTGATCAGCGGCGGCTCCTCACCCACGGTGATGATCGAGGCCCCGACCGAAGCCACGGAATTGCGGCCGGGCGTATACGTCTTCGGCGATGCGCAGCAACTCGAACTCGAGGCGATCACCGAGCAAGACCTCGCGCTCACCGCGCTCGCGACGGTGGTCTCGGCACGCGGCGATGTCGTGGTCCTCGACGCCGGGAGCAAGATTCTCGGTGCCGACCGGGCGTCGTGGGCAACCGGATACGGCCGTATTCTGGGGACGCCCGATGCCCGGATCGTCGCGCTGTCCGAACACCACGCCACCGTGCAGTGGCCGGGTCACACCTCCCCGCCCGCGCTCGGTGAGCGGGTGCGAGTGGTGCCGAACCACGCATGCAACGCCGTGAACCTGGTCGACGAGTTGGTGGCGGTCTCCGGCGACGCGGTGGTCGGCAGGTGGCCGGTCGCAGCGCGGGGATGCACCACCTGACCCGTCCGCCGTTCACCGTTACGCTCCGTGGATGCCACCACTGAATCCCGACTTGAGCGGACGGGTCTTCCCTGCGACGTCGTATCTCGTCGGACGCGAGAAAACCCGCGAGTTCGCTCGTGCCGTGCGATCGAAGAACCCGATCCACCACGATGTCGATGCCGCTCGTGCCGCAGGTTTCGCGGACGTCGTCGCACCGACCACCTTCACCACCGTCGTCCAGAGCCCGGCGGTTGTGCAACTTCTGGAAACTCCGGGCACCGGCCTCGAGCTACATCGGACGGTGCACGGCTCGGAGAAGATCGAGTATCACCGCCCGATCGTCGCCGGCGACGAGCTGGCCACCACACTCACCATCACCGACGTCACCGAACGCGCCGGCAGTTCCATCCTCGCCACGGTGTGCGAGATCCGGGATACCGCCGGGGATCCGGTCGCCACGATCACATCGACACTGCTGCACCGGGGAGACGACGCATGACGCGGAGCACGGCACCACGTTTCGACGATCTCGAACTCGGGGCGATCGTCGCGAAGTCGGACCTGAACGTGACTCGGGCGGATCTGGTTCGCTACGCGGGCGCGTCGGGCGACTTCAACCCGATCCACTTCGACGACGCGGTCGCCGCCGGGGAAGGCCTGCCCGGCGTGCTGTGCCAGGGAATGCTGACAGCGGCACTGGGACTGCAGGCCGTCGTCGACTGGGCCGGGGATCCGACCTCGGTGATCTCGTACGAAGCGCGCTTCACGCGGCCGGTCGTCGTCGACCCGCTGGACGGGGCCGACCTGTCGATCTCCGCGAAGGTCGCCCGCCTCGACGACGTGGAGCGTGTGGCACGCGTCGACATCACCGTGTCGGCAGCGGGCCGGACGGTCCTCGGGAAGACGCAAGCCCGCATCCGTTTCTCGTCCTGACCCGGCAGAATCGCGCGCGCCGCGAGAGGATGTACGACGTGACCAGAACTCTCCTGGCTCGGCTCGCCGTCACCGCTGTGGCGGTGCCCCTCGTGGCGTGCGCGTCGCCGTCCACTCCCGCGATCGACGAGGAACCCACCCGGGCGAGCACCGCCACGGCCGAGTCGCCGGCACCCGACGCGGGCGACCCGCGTGTCACCGGCACCGTCGCATCCGGGCTCGAGACTCCGTGGGGGATCGCGTTCCTGCCCGGCGGTTCCGCGCTGGTGACCGAACGGGACTCGGGGCGGGTACTCGATATCGCCCCCGACGGCACCGTCCGCGAGGTGGGCCGCATCGGCGATGTGGTCGCGCAGGGTGAATCGGGGTTGCTCGGCATCGCGGTCTCCCCAACCTTCGACGCCGACGGCCTCGTCTTCCTGTACGCGACGACCGGCGCGGACAACCGCATCCTGCGCGCCGTCTACGACGGCACGGCCCTGTCGGAACCGTCCGTGATCGTCGACGGCATTCCCGCGGCCCGGATCCACGACGGCGGACGGCTGGTCTTCGGTCCGGACGGCATGTTGTACGCCGCGACGGGTGAAGCCGGTGACGCCGAACTCGCTCAGGACCCCGCGTCGCTCGGCGGCAAGATCCTCAGGATCACGCCGGACGGCGCGCCCGCTCCGGGCAACCCCGATCCCGCATCGCCGGTCTATTCGCTCGGCCACCGCAACGTGCAAGGACTGGCGTTCGACGGACAGGGCCGCCTGTGGGCGTCGGAGTTCGGCCAGAACGACGTCGACGAGCTGAATCTCGTCACGCCCGGAGCGAACTACGGCTGGCCCGACGTGGAAGGGACCGGCGGCGCTCCGGAGTTCGTCGACCCCGTCACGACCTGGCCGGTATCCGACGCCTCCCCGTCCGGGCTCACCTTCGCCGACGACCGGCTCTGGATGGCCGCCCTCCGCGGAGAAAGACTGTGGAGCATCACGATCCGGCCGGACGATACGGTGGACGCGCGGGAATTCTTCGTCGGCGAGTACGGACGGCTCAGGACCGTCGCCGCCGCGCCGGACGGTTCGCTGTGGTTGACCACCTCGAACCGCGACGGCCGCGGGCAGCCCGGCGACGACGACGATCGCATCCTGCGCGTCGAAATATCCTGAGACGGATCAGGGAACGAGTACGACGACCGTTTCGGCGACCAGCGCCGGCTTGGTTCCGCCCTCGACCTCGACGGTGTAGTTCACCACCAGGTTCGCGCCTTTCGCGGTGCGTTCGAGCGACGTGAACTCGGCGCCGGCACGAATCCTGGAACCGACGGGCACCGGCGCGGGGAAACGCACCTTGTTCGCACCGTAATTGATCTTCATCGTCACGCCGTCGAGTGAGAAGATCTTCGCGCCGAGGACCGGCAGCAGCGACAAGGTCAGATACCCGTGTGCGATCGTCGTGCCGTACGGGCCGTTCTTCGCCTTGTCCGGATCGATGTGGATCCACTGGTGATCACCGGTGGCGTCGGCGAACAGGTTCACGCGCTCCTGGGTGATCTCCATCCACTCACTGCGGCCGAGGTCCTCCCCGACCGCCTTCTCGACCTCGTCGATTCCGTGGAAAACTCGCATTTGTGCTCCTGTTCGGGTAGTTGTGGCGGTCAATGCCCGGTCCGCCTGAGGGTGACGCGATACGTGTAGTGCTCCGGCAGAAAGTAACTCACCGACAGCTCCGCCGGTAGTCCCTCGGCGTTCGAGTACAGGCGGTCCACTCTCAGCAGCGGATGCCCTACCGCACAGTTCAACTCGGCCGCGACCTGCTCGGATGCCGATGCCACGGTGATCGACTGTGCGGCTTCGACGATCGGGCTGTCGAGATGAGGTTCGAGCAGGCCGATCACGGTGTTACGGCTCGACGCGCCCGCCCGCAACGCCGGTGCGTCCAGCACGTGCGCCGCGATCTCGTCGGGGAGATGAATGGTGGTGAGCACGAAAGGGGTGGACCCGTGCACCCGCCGGAGCACGACCGAGTGGAGCAGATCGGTGTCGAGCCGCAACCGGCTCGCCGCATCGATGTCGACTCCCCTGTGTAGCGGGGTGACGATCTCCATGACGGTGTCGGCGGACAACGCGAGGAGGTCCTCGATCGACCCGAGTTGCCGCCGGTAACGCCTGCCCGACTCGTCCGCGAACGTGCCACGCCCCGGGACGCGGTAGACGATGCCGTCCGCCACGAGATCCTGGAACGCACGCCGAACCGTCTGCCTGCTCACCCGGTGCTGCTCGGCCAATTCGGCTTCGGTAGGCAGGCGCGTCCCGTTGCTGTACCGGCCGGCTTCCACCTCGTCCCGTAGCCGACGGGCGAGCTGCGCGTAGGCCGGTTCCGTCTCTCGTGCTCTGCCGTCCATGACCGCCGATCCCGGTGGTACCGGTCAGATTCCGCCGCGGGCCACGAGTTGGCTCGCGATCACGTTGCGCTGGATCTCGTTGGTCCCCTCACCGACGATCATCAGGGGTGCGTCACGGAAGTAGCGTTCGACGTCGTACTCGGTCGAGTACCCGTAACCCCCGTGGATGCGCACCGCGTTCAGGGCGATCTCCATCGCAATCTCCGAGCAGTACAGCTTCGCCATGCCTGCTTCCATGTCGCATCGTTCGCCGCTGTCGTACTTTTCCGCCGCATAGCGGGTGAGTTGCCGAGCTGCGGTCAGTTTGGTGGCCATGTCGGCGAGGTAGTTGCCGATCGACTGGTGTTTCCAGATGGGCACCCCGAAGCTCTCGCGATGTTGCGCATAGGCCAGCGAATCCTCGAGTGCCGCGGCCGCAACACCGAGCGCGCGGGAGGCGACCTGCAGACGGCCGGTCTCGAGGCCCTTCATCATGTGTCCGAAACCTTTGCCCGGGTCGCCTCCGAGGATCGCCTCGGCCGGAATCCGGTAGTTGTCGAAGCTCAGTTCGCACGACTCGACGCCCTTGTAGCCGAGTTTCGGCAGATCCCGTGAGACCGTCAGGCCGGGGCCGTGTTCGACGAGAACGACGGAGATGCCCTTGTGCCGCGGGGTGGCCTGCGGATCGGTCTTGCACAACAGCGCGATCAGCCCCGCACGTCGCGCATTGGTGATCCAGGTCTTCGCGCCGTTGATCACCAGATCGTCGCCGTCGCGCTTCGCGGTGGTCGTCATCGCCTGGAGGTCGGAGCCACCGCCCGGTTCGGTGAGCGCCATCGTCGCGCGGATCTCTCCGGTGGCAAGCTTGGGCAGGTACCTGCGCTTCTGCTCCTCGGTGCCGTACAGCGCAAGCAGTTTCGCCACGACCGTGTGGCCGCCCATCGCGCCCGCAAGACTCATCCAGCCGCGCGAGAGTTCCTCGGTCACCTGCACGTAGCAGGGCATCGACACCGGGGATCCGCCGTACTCCTCGGGTACCGCGAGGCCGTAGATGCCGATCTGCTTCATCTGCTCGATCCAGCGTTCCGGGTACTCGTTGGCGTGCTCGACTTCCTGCACGGTGGGCTTGACCTCGCGGTCGACGAAGTCGCGGACCGTCTCGATCAGAAAAGTCTCTTCGTCGTTCAGAGTGCTCACGCGGATCCTTCGATCGGTGCCGGGTGGCGACCCGACCAAACTTTGTACGGCCATTTTGTTGACCACGCGTAGCCGTGTCAATGCCTGCCCCTTCGAATCCGCCCGAAATTCCAGAGTTTTCAGCAATACGTGTGGCTGCATCTGCCTATAACTCTGGCGCAGCACCCCACAATGGCCGTACATTCACCGCGTTCCCCGCTGTCCCGAAATCCACGAGGTTCTCCGTGACGTCCGAGCCACACTCTTCCGGCGGCGAGCAGCGCCCGTCGCACCCTGTCGAAAGCCGGAGCCTGACATGACCACGAATCCCGTTTCTGTCGGCGGCCCATATTTCGACGAACTCACCGTCGGCCGCGTCTTCGACACCGCACCCGCAGTCACCCTCACCGACGGACTCGCGGCGACCCACCAAGCGATCCTCGGCGACCGGTTCCGTCTTCCCCTCGACCGGCACCTCTCGACCGCGGTCGCGGGCGGCGCTCTCGCACACGCCGGTTTCGTCACCGACATCGCGATCGGCCAGTCGACGCTGGTGACGCACCACGTCAAGGCCAACCTGTTCTACCGAGGATTGCGTTTCCACCGATTCCCCTTCATCGGCGACACGCTCTACACGACCACCGAAGTAGTGGGCCTGAAAGAGAATTCGGCGAAGCCGGGTCGTCGACCCACCGGCCTGGCGGCGCTGCGCGTGAACACCGTGGACCAGGACGGCAGGACAGTGCTCGATTTCTACCGATGTGCGATGCTGCCGTTGAGCGAGACTCCAGATCCCGGCCGGATCGTCCACGCGGAAGACCTGTCCGTAATCGGACCTCGGGACCAGCCGATCTGGTCCTCACCCGGCAACTGGGACCTCGATCTGTATCGGAGTCGAGTTCCCGGAACCCATTTCGATCCCGCGCTCGCCGGCGCCGTGCTGCGATCGAGTGGAGACGTCGTGTCCGGTGCACCCGAACTCGCGCGCCTGAGCCTGAATATCGCTGCGACACACCATGACGAGCGTGTCGGGTCGGCGGGGCGACTGGTGTACGGCGGGCACACGATCGGGATCGCACTGTCCCAGGCGACGCGTGCACTGCCGAATATGGTGACCGTGCTCGGGTGGCGGTCGTGCGACCACACCGGTCCCGTGCACGAGGGCGACACCCTCACCAGCGACCTGCACGTCGAGTCCGCCGAACCGCTCCCACAGGGCGGAGGTGTGCTCGCACTGCGGTCTCTCGTGTACGCACAACGTGCGACCACCGAGCCGGCGCCCGTCCTGGATTGGCGTTTCACCGTCCTTATGGCCTGACCGGTCACGGAGGGGTCAGTCGGCGCGGATCTCGTCGATCAAGCCCCACGCCAACGCGCGATCCGCGTCCAGCGGCAGCGCCGTGACGAACAGATGCATCGCGCGCCACCGCCCGATGCGACGGGGAATGCTCACCGTGCCGCCTGCTCCAGGGATCAGCCCCATCGACACTTCGGGAAGCCGGAACACCGTCGCCGGATGGGCCACCACTCTGCCCGCGAACGCCGGAATCTCGATGCCGGCACCGACGCAGTGACCGTGCAGACGCACCTCGATCCGGTCTGCGAGCTGCGCGACGACTCGTCCCGCGCCCCCGCGGGTACGGATCAGGTGCGCGGTCGCCGCGTCAGGGGTGCGCCCGAACTCGTCGAGGTCTCCGCCCGCGCAGAACGACGGTCCCGCGCCGTCGAGGACGACACGCTCGATGCTCTCGTCCATCAGCGGCAACCGGAGCGCGTCGACCAATGCGTCGCGCAACTGCGTCCCGTACGCGTTGCGCCGTTCCGGGCGATTGAGCGTCACGTGCAGCGTCACGCCGTCGCGCACGAGGAGCACGGGATCCCCGGACGCGGGCGGGGGCAGCGGGCGGAGTCCCCGGTCGTCGAGCCACCGGGCGAACTCGGGTCCGCTCTGCAGCGTGGAATATCCCAGTGACTCGACATCGAGCGCGCCGGATACCGCAAGGGTGTCGGCGGTGCGCAACACCTGCCGCAACACCAGCGCCGCGAGCGGATTGTCTGTCACGGCGTCGAGCACGGTTGCGGCGCTCGCGCCGGGATCGGGCGTGCCGACCACCGTCGTCGTGACCGGATCGGGGCCGGTGGCATATGTGAGGTCGAGCGCGCCGAGCAATGGGGACAAGGCGCCGGAATCGAGCGGCACCGTCGCCCGGCCGACCAGCAGTCGATCGGACATCGCGGCCCGGTGAGCCGCCCGCTCGAGCACCGACGCGGGGACATCGTCGAGGTCGACGATCAGCATCGGACGGTCGGCCGCGCCCCCGTCCGCGAAGAAAGGCTCGTCGGCTGCCCCGTCCGCGAGATCGGCAACGGAAATCGTGACGGCTGTCGTCGGGTCCATATGTTGTGCCTTCACGCTCGACTCCGGCCCCCTCGCGTTGGAATGTAGCATCACGCTCATGTCCTCCTCTTCCGCCGGCGACCCGGTCAGGGACTGGGCGGAGAGCGGAATTGCTTCTCTCACGGGGAGAGTCGACGGCCCTCCTTTGATCCCACCGGGCCGGGCGGCAACCACGGCGAGGGAACTGACGGCACGGATCGCGTCCGCGACCGCCGGTTCGGTACAACTCGACGGCGCCCACCTGCTGTCCGAGCGTGCCGCATTCACCGGCGCCCGCAGGGCCGGCGCCACGTCGGTGGGCGGCGCGTGCCGACTGTTGCCCACCGCAGACGGGTGGGCAGCGGTGTCGTGCGCACGTCCCGGCGACCCCCTGCTCCTGGGCGCCCTCGTCGGCGCCGACGTGGCCGACGACCCGTGGCCCGCCGTCACGGCCTGGGTCGCCGGCCACACCGGCGCCGAACTCGCCGACCGCGCGGAACTGCTCGGCATCGCCGCCGGACCGGTGACGCCGCCCACCGGTACGCCGCCCGTACCACTGGAACCACGGCAGGTCGACGGACTGCTCGTCGTCGATTTCAGCGCTCTGTGGGCCGGTCCGCTGTGCGCTCACGTGCTGGGACTGGCGGGGGCGCGCGTCGTGAAGGTCGAGACGCCCGACCGGCCCGACGGAGCACGACGCGGCAACTCCGAGTTCTATCGCTTGCTGCACGGCGGCCACGAGTCGGTGGTGCTGGACCCGTCCGACGACCGGCAACGCCGGGAACTGGCCGCCCTGGTCGATGCTGCGGACATCGTCGTCGAGGCGTCGCGTCCCCGCGCCCTCGCCGGTTTCGGGCTCGACGCCGAAACAGTGGTGGCGCGCGGCGGCACGTGGGTGTCGATCACCGCGCACGGTCGCGGGTCGATGCGCGTCGGCTTCGGTGACGATGTCGCCGCGAGCGCCGGATTGCTCGCCCACGACGCGCACGGTCCGGTCTTCGTGGGCGATGCGCTGGCCGATCCCCTCACCGGCCTGACCGCCGCAACCCTTGCACTGTCGGCCCCCGCAGACGGGTCCGGTGTGCTGTGGGACGTGTCGATGTCGGCCGTCGTCGCGGCGACTCTGAACGCATCGCATTCTCCTGCACCGCAGGCATATCGGCGCGGCGGCCGGTGGTGGGTGGACACGGGTCCGGCCCCCGTGGAGATCGTCCCACCGCGCCCACGCGAACCGCACGGGGAAGCCGCTCGCTCGGGACGGGACACCGCACAGCTACTGGGCGAACTGGGGATCCGGCGATGACGCCGCTGATGCTGCGCGATGTCGAACTCGGCGGCGTTCCCGGTTCGGCAGTGGTGATCCGGGACGGGGTGATCGCCGAGGTGGGGGTCGGACTCGAACCGACCGGGAACATCGACGTGATCGACGGCGCCGGCGGAGCACTCGTACCGGGCCTGCACGACCACCACATCCACCTGCACGCAACAGCTGCCGAACGGTCGTCGGTGCGCTGCGGACCCCCGCATGTTCGTACCCCCGACGACCTCGCACGAGTGCTGCGGACGGCACCGGGTGACTCGGTCCGTGGAGTCGGATACTTCGAATCCGTAGCGGGGGAGCTCGATTCCGAGGCTCTCGACCGGATGCACGCGCGGCGCCCTGTGCGGGTGCAGCATCGCAGCGGCGCGCTCTGGGTCCTGAACTCCGCGGCCGCGGCGCTCGCCGGACTCGACGCCGCCGACCATCCCGGCGTCGAACGGTACGGCGACGGGCGCCCGACGGGACGCGTGTGGCGGGCCGATACGTGGCTACGCGACCGGTTGCCGCCGACCGCGCCACCCCCGCTCGACGCGATCGGCGCTCAGCTCGCGGCGTACGGGATCACCGGTCTCACCGACGCGACACCGGACCTGTCACCGAGTTCGCTCGCGGCTCTGGTGGGCGCGCACGGTGGCGGTGCGCTCCCTCAGCGCCTGCATCTTCTCGGTGCACCGTCCGGATTCGTCTCCCCCAGCGGCACTCTGACCACCGGTCCCTACAAGATCGTGCTCGCGGATTCCGGGCTCCCCGACCTCGACGTGCTCGCCGAGACGATCCGGGACGTGCACGCCGCCGGACGCGGGGTCGCGGTGCACTGTGTGAGCAGAGAAGCGTTCGCAATCCTGCTCGCCGCCTTCACCGAGGTGGGTGCCCGTCCCGGCGACCGGATCGAGCACGGCGCTCTCATACCCCCCGAATCGATCGACGATCTGCGCCGGCTCGGCGTGCGGGTCGTGTCGCAGCCCGGGTTCCTCTCCGATCGTGGCGACAGCTACCTGCGCGACGTGGATCCCCGGGACCGCGGCGACCTGTATCGATGCCGCAGCCTGCTCGACGCGGGCGTACCTCTCGCGCTGTCGAGCGACGCCCCGTACGGGCCGCTCGACCCGTGGGCCATCATCGCAGCCGCCACGACACGGACGACGGAGTCGGGTGCGGTCCTCGGCCACTCCGAGATTCTCGATCCTTCCCAGGCGCTCGCCGGGTTCCTCTCGGCCGCAGACGATCCGGGCGGGAAGCCGAGGACGATCCGGGTCGGGCAACCCGGAGATCTGGTGCTCCTCCACGCTCCTCTCGCCGACGTTCTCGCAGCGCCGTCGTCATCAGCGGTGCGCACCACCGTCATCGGCGGCCGTGTCGTGCACGGATGATGCCGGAAGGCGCGGGGAGTCGTCAGGTCGTCAGGACACGGTCCAGGTGTGGGGACCGTCGAGGAGTTGCTGGAGGTCTGCCGGCGCTTCGGCTTTCGCCCGCGCCACCTGGTCGCGCGCACCGTCGTCGTATGCCGGCCGCTGTCCTGCTCGCACGATTCCGGTGACCGTGTACTCGAGGTTCTGGTCCGACAGTCGCGACAGGGCGTAGGCGTACTCGAGGTCCTCGGTGTGCGCATCGTGGACCACGATGTCGCCGGGGTCCACGTCGGCGCGCTGCGCCACCCGCAGACCGAAACCGCGGCGCACGACGCACAGTTCGTCGTCGGTTCCGAAGATGATCGGCTCGCCGTGCCGCACGTGGATCAACCGGGAGCCGGCGCCGTCCTTCCGGAGCACGTCGAACGAACCGTCGTTGAAGATCGGGCAGTCCTGCAAAATCTCGACGAACGCCGCGCCGCGGTGATGCGCCGCGGCGCGCAGCACCTCCGTCAATCCCTCCCGGTCCGAATCCAGCGCGCGGGCAACGAAGCTCGCGTCCGCTCCGAGTGCCAGCGACATCGTGTTGAACGGGGCGTCGACCGAGCCCATCGGTGTGGACTTGGTGACCTTGCCGACCTCGGAGGTCGGTGAGTACTGTCCCTTGGTCAGTCCGTAGATCCTGTTGTTGAACAACAGGATCCGCATGTTCACATTGCGGCGTAGAGCGTGGATCAGGTGGTTGCCGCCGATCGACAGCGCGTCGCCGTCACCGGTGACCACCCACACCGACAGATCGGGCCGGGTGACGGCCAGTCCGGTGGCCAGTGTCGGCGCGCGGCCGTGGATGGAATGCACGCCGTAGGTGTCGAGGTAGTACGGGAACCTCGACGAACATCCGATACCCGACACGAAGACGATGTTCTCCCTCGCGAGCCCCAACTGCGGCAGCATGCTGCGCACGGTCGCGAGGATGACGTAGTCGCCGCATCCGGGACACCACCGGACCTCCTGGTCGGTGGTGAAGTCCTTCGCCTTCTGTGGCACGTCGGTGCAGGGTACATGGGCGAGGCCACTGAGACCCAGATCCCTGCCGACCGCGCCGGTCTCGTGGGCCGTGCCGTTGTGCATCGTTCCCGTCATCTGTCGGATCTCCGATCTTCGGTGGCGCGTCAGCGTGTCACGGCTGCCGCCACCGCGGCTGGGGTCTTTGCGGATTCGGCGCTGCGCAGTCCGTCCTCGAACTCGTCGAGCAGCGCCTCGTGGAGTTCGTCGGCGAGGAACGCCATGCCGGCAACTTTGGTCACCGGCTGGATGTCCGCGTCGTACCGTGCCCGAAGCAACATGGACAGCTGACCGAGGTTCATCTCCGGTACCAGTACCCGCCGGTACCGGGCGAGCACGTCACCGAGGTTCGCGGGCATCGGGTTGAGATGACGAAGGTGTGCCCGCGCGACCGGACGGCCCCCGCGACGTGCCCGGCGGACGGCCTCCCCGAGAGGTCCGTACGACGAACCCCAGCCGAGGACCAGGATGTCCGCGTCGTCACCAGGATCGTCGACCTCGAGATCGGGTACGGCGATACCCGCGATGCGGGCGACCCGAACCCGGGTCATCAGTTCGTGATTGGTGTGGTGGTACGAGATGTCGCCGGTGCCGTTGGCCTTCTCGAGACCGCCGATGCGGTGTTCCCGCCCCGGGGTACCCGGGATCGCCCAGTCTCGGGCAAGTGTCTCCGGATCCCGTGCGTAGGGCAGATGACCGGCGCCTTCCTCCCCCGGCGGTGTCGCAAATCCGGGTTCGATCGCGGGGAGGTCCGCGGCGTCGGGAATGCGCCACGGCTCGGACCCGTTCGCGATGGCGCCGTCGGACAGCAGCAGCACCGGTGTCCGGTAGGTGACGGCGATGCGCGCTGCTTCCCGTGCCGCCTCGAAGCAGTCGGACGGGGACTGCGGCGCAACGACGGCGACCGGGGATTCCCCGTTGCGGCCGAACAGCGCCTGGAGCAGGTCGGCCTGCTCGGTCTTGGTGGGCAGGCCCGTCGAGGGCCCACCGCGCTGCACGTCGATGACGATCAACGGCAGTTCGGTCATCACGGCCAGTCCGATGGCTTCCGACTTCAGAGCAAGACCCGGTCCCGACGTACTCGTCACCCCGAGGGAACCGCCGTACGACGCACCGATCGCAGCACCGATCCCCGCGATCTCGTCCTCGGCCTGGAAGGTGTGCACACCGAACCGCTTGAGTTTGCTCAGTTCGTGCAGGATGTCGGACGCCGGGGTGATCGGATAGGTCCCGAGGAACACGTCCATCCCCGCGGACCGTCCGGCCGAGACGAGGCCGTACGCAAGCGCGGTGTTTCCGGTGATCTGCCGGTATCGCCCGGGCGGTAACGCGGCTTTGCCCACCTCGTAGGTGGTGGCGAACGCCTCGGTGGTCTCGCCGTAGTTCCATCCCGCGCGCAGCGCCAGGACATTGGCCTGCGCGATGTCCGGCTTCGCGGCGAACTTGCGCTCGAGGAAGTCCTCGACGGGGGCCAGTGGACGCCCGTACATCCACGACAACACTCCGAGCGCGAACATGTTCTTGGCGCGGTGGGCGTCCTTCTTCCCCACACCGGACGGCTCGACCGCGCCCGCGGTGAGGGTGCTCATGGGGATCGCGTGAACCACGAACGGCTCGACGAGGTCGGTCTCGAGCGGGTTGGCGTCGTAGCCGACCTTGCTCAGATTGCGCCTGGTGAACTCGTCGCTGTTGACGATGAGGATCCCACCCGCAGGCAGGTCGCCGAGGTTGGACTTCAGGGCAGCCGGATTCATCGCGACGAGCACGTCGGGCCGGTCCCCCGCGGTGAGGACGTCGTAGTCGGCGATCTGGATCTGGAAGCTCGAGACGCCGTGCAGTGTGCCCTGGGGTGCGCGAATCTCGGCGGGGAAGTTGGGCTGGGTGGCGAGGTCGTTGCCGAACGCGGCGGCCTCGGCGGTGAATCTGTCACCGGCGAGTTGCATCCCGTCGCCGGAGTCACCCGCTATGCGGATGACGACTTGTTCCAACTTCCTCGCGGTCGGTCTCGACGTCATACGGTCGGCTCCTTCTTCCCCCGGCGTGCGCTGGGGGTCGGGTGTGCTCCATGGTCGTCCTCCGGCGCATTTCCGCAACCCGTTCCCGGAACTTTCTCGTCCGTGCCGCCCCGAACCGTGCGTCGGCCGACCGCGCGGCTCAGCCGAGCGTGGTATCGGCGACGAAGCGCAGTACCTGCGGCCAGGAGAGCGCGTAGGCGTCCGCATTGACCTGATTGCCGTGCCGTGACCGCACGCTGAAGCCGTGTTCGGCACCGGGATAGACATGGATGATGGTTGCCCCGGTTCGGCGCTGCTGGAGCGCCTGCTGCAGGTCGCGGAAGATCTCTGCGGACATCACGGTGTCGGCGCCGGCGTGCAGCACCATGACCGGCGCGGTGATCGTCGAGGCCTGGTCGACCGCATCGAGGGTGTGGTTCGGCGGAGCCGAGTCCCAGATGGAGGGGTGGTACGCGACCACAGCGGCGGGCCGCTCGTCGCGTGCGGCGAGGAGCAGCGCGAGGCGTCCCCCGAGGCACCACCCGATCACGCCGATCTTCGACACGCCCAGCTCGTCGACGGCATAGTCCAGCAGCGTTCCCATCTCGGCGAGGGACGCCTCGTCGTCGAGTCGGCCCATCATCTCGGCGAGCCGGTCGTGCGGGGTGTCGTCGGCGCTCGGCCCGTGCCACGGGTCCCACACGAGCGCCGTGGCCCCGGCGCGCGCGATGTCCTCGGCGTATTCGCGGACCTGGGCGCCGATACCGGTGATCATCGGCAGGAGCAGCATCGCGCCGGTGCTGCCTCCGGCGGGACGGGCCAGGTAGGCGCGCAGTTCTCCGACGTGGAGGAAGTTCGCTTCGATGTCGGTCACGGGTGGGTCCCTTCGTGGCGGTCGGGCCGGAACTCCGGCCCGTGACGATCTTCGTACGGGGGCCGGGCCGATGCCGATCCCATTCGCCGGAAAAATTTGGAGAATTCCATTTCCGTTTGCGATAGTGTGGCTCTCATCACCTCGGCGACCGATGCCGAGAGTACTTCGGAGCCTCATGGCGACCGAGCGAACCTGTCAGGAAGGGGCGGTGGCATGACTCGCACCGTATTGGTCAGTGGCGGCACCGGCGGTCTCGGAGCAGCCGTGACGAAACACCTGCTCGATACCGGGTGGCGAGTGGTGGTGCCCTGGCTCGTGCGCGAAGAACTCAGCCGCGTCGGTACCCACCCCAACCTGCATCTCGTGCAGGCGAACCTCACCGACGACCAGCAACTCGAAGATGCGCTGGCGGTGGCCGGGGAAGATCCGGACGCGCCGCTGTTCGGCGTCGTCAACCTCGTCGGTGGATTCGCCTCGGGTCCGAAGGTCCACGAGACACCCATCGAGGTCCTCGACTCCCAGCTCGACCTCAACCTGCGGACCGCGTACGCCGTCAGCCAGGCAGCGCTGCCCCACCTGATCCGTCGCGGCGGTGGATCGATCGTCTGCATCTCCACCGCCGCGACGCGCAGCCCGTTCCCGGGCGGCGCGTCCTACATCGCGTCGAAGGCCGCCGTCTCCGCTCTCGTCGAGACGATGGCACTCGAGTACCGCGAAGACCACATCCGGGTCAACGCCTTGCTGCCCGTCGTGATCGACACACCCGCCAACCGCGCCGCGATGCCCGACGCCGATACCAGCAAGTGGTCGCAGCCGGCCGACGTCGCCAAGGTGATCGAGTTCCTGATCTCCGACGCGGGTTCGCCCGTCACGGGTGCGCTGATCCCCGTCACGAACGTCGGCTGACCGCGCTCAGCCCGTGACGCGTGCCGCGCACCGGCATCGACCGACATTGCGGTTCCGGTGATGCGGGCGCACTCACCTCGGCCGCGAGGAGCAGCATCGCTTATCGCGTTTCGTTGCCACCCGTACGTCGACCGTTCGTTGCACGCGACCGGACGAACCGGGCACACGACTCGATCGATGCGACTGAGACGCTGTGACCGGGATAAATCAGCGGCCATGTGTGCCCCTGATCCGCTACTACTTCCAGTGTGCAGGTGACGTTCGCGTTCGCGAGCGATTCGGCCAGCCCGAGCGCATCACCGACCAGTGCCTCGTTGCCGCCGACCTGGATCAGGGTGGGTGGGAAACCGGTGTGGTCGGCCAGCAACGGCGAGACCAGCGGGTCGCTGGCGGGGGCGCCCTGCAGATAGTCGTCCCGCGCCGACGCCGCCGTCGCCAACGGGAAGAAGACGTCGGGTGCCGTTTCGTAGAACGGTGACGAGCAGTGCAGGTCGAGCCAGGGCGACAGCAGCATCAACCCGTCGGGGCGGCGCACGTCGCTCGTCCTCGACGCGACGATCACCGCGGCGGCGAGACCGGCGCCCGCCGAGTCACCGCCGAGGATGATCGGTCCCTCCGCGGCGGATGCGAGCTGCTCGTAGACCGCGAGGGCATCACGCAGTCCGGCCGGGAACGGATTCTCCGGTGCGAGCCGGTAGCGCGGCAGGACAACCGTCGCCTCGGCGCCCACCGCCAGCGCCGCAGCATAGGCGTTGTATGCCTCCGGACTACCCATCCGGTAGCCGCCCCCGTGCAGGTAGAGGATGGTGGCCCGGTCACCGGCCCGAATGGTCCGGCACGGCACACCCGCGAAGTCCGCGTCGCCCGCCGCGACCCCCAGCGCGGGGTCGATCTCGGTCGCGGCGAACTTCGTGCGGCGTTCCCGCAATCCCGGACTCGCCGGTGTGCCCGTCCGTTCCGCGGGCAGCGACTTGTGCACTGTCGTCGGCATATCGTCTCCCAATGCTGATTACGAAGTGATGCTCACGAGCGGGCGGGCTCGACGAGCCTGCCCGGATGGCGAGTGGCAATCGTCCGACGGATGCCTTCACGCCAATCCACCGTGCACGGTCCGGTAATGGATGCGCGCCGCGTCGTGTCCGCGATCGATCCGCGCAGCGTCCCCTCGATAGGGACCACGTCGACGGTCTGGTCGAGGCCCATCAGCTCACCGGCATACGCCGCCCACTCCTGGACACTGACCGGATCGTCGCCGCCCCAGTTGACGATGAGTGCCGGCGTGGACGCTGCTTCGAGGAGGGCGCCGACCTGCATGTTGATGTCGTCTTCGTAGATCGGGCTGTACATGCACGGATCCCATCGCGTGGTGATCGACCGGCCTTCGACGAGGGCGTCGATGTGCATAGCAGGCAGTCCACCGTTGGGACCGTACGAGGCGTTCATCCGAGCGATCGTGACCGGAATGCCGAAGGCGCGGGCGGCGAACCGAGCGGTGGCTTCCTGGCTGATCTTCGACATCGAGTAGGTCGGGGTGTGGGTGCTGTTGCACTCTCCCAGTGGCGACTGCTCGGTGAACACGTACATGGGGTCGTCCTGCGGGCGGTAGACCGAATGGGTCGACATCACGAGGGCACCCTTGGCGGATCGGCAGTGCTGCAAGAGAAGCCCGGTGCCTTCCGCGTTGGCGCGGATCGCGGCGTCGTAGTCCCATCCCGGAGCCAGACTCGCCGCCAGGTGTACGACGTACGTGAAATCCGTCGGGACACCGTCGAAGTCGCCGCTGCCGAGATCACACGCGACCGGGACTATTCCCGCTTCGCTCACCCGCTGCCGGGCATCGGGGCGGCTGTACCGCGCCAGCCCCCACACCTCGTTCTCTGCCGCCAGCATCCGTGCGATCGGGAAAGCGATCTGACCGGTCACCCCGGTCACCAGAATCTTCTCGCCGCTCAACACGGGCATCACCACAGTTCGTCGGTGTACTTGTCCGTACCGATCTCGGTCGGGATGAACGGTGAGGCGAAGGTGACGCGACCCGCGCCCGAGCTCTCGATGTTCGCGGCGTAGTCGACGATGTGCTGCCAGCTCTCGGCGGGATCGCCCTCGAGGAAGCACATCTGAAGGATGCGCTCGGTGGATCCGCCGTCGTTGCCCATCTTCATCGGCACGTTGTGATCGGCGGGCCAGGGCTTCATCCGCCAGTTGCTCACGAGATCGACCGTGCCGGTGGCAAGGAGCTTCTCGACCGGGCTGCTGTTGATGATCTCGAGGGCGGCATCGCGGGCAACGCCCTCGGCCGGCTCGATCATGACGGTGACGAGTCCGCGGTAGTTGTGGTCGAGCGCGAGTTCGAGAGGAACGCCGTCCTCGTGTGCCGAGATGTTCGAGTCCGGCAGATACTGGCCGGTGTGCACGTGCTCACGCTCGGCGAAACCGCGTCCCGCAGCGTACAACTCGCCTACCTGGGTACGCGCCCAGGCTTCGGCTTCCTCGATCTCCGGTTCGTGCACCCAGTAGATCGCGAGGTACGAGCCATCCTCGGTCTTGGTCGCGACCGGGCCGGTCTCCGGGAAGCGCAGGTCCTTGAGCCACTTCGGCGCCACCCAGCGGCTACCGGCGAACCAGCCGGGACCGATCATGCAACCCGAGTAGCGGTGGTCGCGCTCGTACCAGCGGTTGTATGCGACCTCGTGACCGCGCGCCGGGTCCACCATGGTGAACAGCGCTTGGCCGAGTCTCACCGGAGTCAACGTCATTACTCTCTCCTTCGTTTTCTGGCACGGACACGCGCGCAGCCGTTACATCGGCTGCGCGCGGTCCCGGAACAATTCCTGTGGGCGACGTCCGGGTGAGTCAGCGAATCGCGGCGATGCCTTCGAACTCGTCGTCCTCACGCCACTTGCGGAGAAGGTCGAAGTACTCGTAGCCCGGTCCGTACAAGCCGCCGACGAGCGTGCTGCGCTTGTCGTCGACGCGGCCCTCGTTGTTGTAGTGGCCCGGGGTGCACGAGGTGTTCCAGTCGCGCCGCATCTCTGCGTGCTCGGCGATGGTCGCGTTCCATCCGGCTTCCGCCTCGGCGGTGGGTTCGATCGCCCGGATGCCCTCGTTCAAGCACTTGCCGACCATGTAGACCATGTGCCGGGCCTGGTTGTCGATGAGGTTCGAGATGTTCGATACCTGCGTCGACTGGGTGAAGCCCAGGAAGAACAGGTTCGGGAAGTCCTTGCTGAGGAAGCCGTGGTAGGTGCTGACGCCCTCGGCGAACTTCTTCGACAGCCGGTTGCCGTTGCGGCCCAGCACGTCGTAACCCGCCTTGTCGGTCCAGGTGCGTCCCTGCTGGAAGCCGGTCGCGTAGATGATGAGGTCGACTTCGTACTCTCGGTCACCGACGACGATGCCCTTCTCGGTGATCCGGTCGATCGGTGTGGTGGACGTGTCGACGATGTCGACGGACTCCTTGTTGAAGGCAGGCAGGAAGTCGTCGCTGAAGCCGGGCCGCTTGCACATGGTGCGGTAGTAGGTCTTGAGCTTGTCGGCCTTGGCCGGGTCGGTGATGATGGCGTCGACGCGGTCTCGCAGCATCTCGTTCCACTCGTAGTCCGAGCGCTCCATCGCGTCCATGTACTGCTCGAGGGTCGGTTCCGCGCCGCCGGCCCCGTAGATCGCGCGCATTTGGTACTTCGCGAACTTGATCCAACCGTCGTCGACATCGCAGTCGGCGGTGGCACGATCCATCGCGCACTTGTCGAAGGATGCGCGGCGCTCACGATGCCACCCTTCGGGCAGGGACTTGAACCATTCGACATCGGTCGGAGCGTTCTCGCGGGGCGCAATCTGAGTAGGCGTGCGCTGGAAGACGACCAGCGACTTCGCATACTCGGCGAGCTGCGGAATAGCCTGCACGCCTGTGGCACCGGTTCCGATGATGGCCACACGCTTGTCGTGCAACCCGGTCAGATTCCCGGTGATGTCACCGCCCGTGTACTCATAGTCCCAGCGGCTCGTGTGGAAGCTGTGGCCGGCGAACTTCTCGAGCCCCGGGATGCCGGGCAGCTGGGGGCGGCTGAACAGACCGCTCTGGGTCGAGACGAACCGGGCACGGAACACATCGCCGCCGTCGGTGCGTACCGTCCACCGCGCCGAGTCTTCGTCCCACTCCATCTCGGTGACCCGCGTCTGGAACAGGGCGTGCTCGTACAGGCCGAACTGCGAGCAGAGGGACTGGGTGTAGGCGAAGATCTCGCTGCCGCGGGTGTACCGCTCCGTCGGGATGTAACCGGTCTCTTCGAGGTACGGCAGGTAGATGTACGACTCGATGTCGCAGCGCACACCCGGGTAACGGTTCCAGTACCAAGTACCGCCGAAATCGCTTGCGACATCGAGGATTTTGAAGTTCGTGACACCGACCTTCTTGAGCTCGATGCCGGTACTGATGCCCATGAAGCCGGCGCCGATGACGAGCATGTCGAGATCAGCGGTCTCAGGGGGTGCGGTGCGGGGGCCGTCCGCGTGTGGATCGGCGTCGAACGAGGCGAACTTGCCGTCGAAATCGATGGCCTGGAAGGTGTCGGCACCGGTGTTCGGCAGGCGCTTGTCGCGCTCTTCCGCGTATTTCTGGCGGAACCATTCGAGGTCGTCGACCTTGCGCTGGGGTTCCCAGAGGTGTGGATCGCGTGCTGTCTTGTCGGGGGCGGTCATGAAAGTCCTTTGGTCGTCACTGCGTCGGCATGTGCGATCCGGCGACGGTGGGATCGGTCGCCGTGACGCACTCAGCGATCTATCGGGGGAAGCTGTAATCCGGCGCAGATCCCGTCACCAGGGGGTGCCGGCGGGGATGTGCATGAGCTCGACTCGGTTACCGTCGGGGTCGGCCACGAACACGAACTGCGGGGCGGTCGGATCGCCCGCACCTGCGCGGGTCTGCGGCACCAGGACGCCGCCGAATTCACACAGCGCGTCGGCTGCGGCGTCGATGTCCTCGGCGAAGAACGACAGGTGGGTCATGCCCAGATGGTTGCGGCGTGTGGGCGGGGTCCCGATCACGCCGGGCTGCCGGTAGGAGAGCAGCTCGATGCGCAGGCCGTCCTTCTCCAAAAAAGACGAGGTGAGGCTGCACGGCGCGTCGACCTCGGGGATCTGCTCGTCGATATCGTATTCCATGATCTTGACGAAACCCAGTCCGTCGCAGTAGAAGCGAAGACTCTTGGCGAGGTCGGAAACACACAGTCCGACGTGCGAGGTGCGGTACGTGTGCACGGCCGCCTCGGTGTTCTCGGTCATCCGGAGGTCCTTGTCGTGTGAGAGGTTCGTCAGCCGACGGCGACCGGGGTTACCGGGCTCGCGGTGGCGCCCGTGATCTTCAATGCGCCGATGGTCAGCAGGAACTCGTAGCACCGGTCGGCTGCCAGTTCTGCAAGGTTCATGTTCTCGACCAGGTAGATACCGTGCTCGACGAGCAGGATGATGTGCCCACCGAGGTAAACGTTCTGATCGAACGGGATGGGTTCGATTGCGGCGTTGTCGGAGCCGACCAGCGCAACGTCCTTCTCCGCGAGGAAGGCGGCCGCTTCGAGACCGACGCCCGGTTGCGGCATCATCTCGCCTTGGTTGGCCAAGTAGTCCTCGAGCCATCCCGTACGGATGAGTACCAGGTCGCCCGTCTGCAGTTCGATACCCTGCTCGTCCAGTGCCTTCTGCAGATCGGCCACGGTGATGACGTAGCCCGGTTCGAGCAGGTCGACACCCTTGGAGGCTGCGACGTCGATGAGGACGCCGCGGCCGGCGATTCCGCCGACCTTGTCGATGCTGCACTTGGCAGCACCCGAGTACGGGGTGACCTGGTCGGCGGGGTAGCCGTTATAGATCTTGTTGTCTGCGTACACGTGACACAGTGCGTCCATGTGCGTCGAGGTGTGCGACGGCATGACGAGTTGGTCCTCGTTGGCGCCGACTCCGGGCGCGCCACCGTTGGCGCGGGCCATCGCCTCGTCCTGATGATTGGTCAGGGTGAGTCGCTGTGGGATGCCGCGGTATTCGAGGTTCGGCACCCCGGACCGCTGGATCGGAATGCTGAGACTGTAGGTCTTGCCCGTCTTGGGAAGCCTGAGGGCGGCGAGGACCCGCTCCGGCGTGAGGTGATTGAGAGCGCCCAACTCATCCGACTCGCCCCAACGGCCCCAGTTCGACTTACGCGTGCTCAACATCGACTCCTCAACATCGTGTCCTCGTAGCGAGGTTCGGGGTGGTTGTCGGTCGGTTTCGGGGACATGCCGGACAACGAGTGCGAATCGAATCCGTGAGCCACGACATTTACCGTCCGCCTTGTGACCGGACTCACTGTAGCCATCGGCTACGTTCGCGTCAACATCCTGGTTTCGATTCGGTTCCACTCGATTCTGCTCACACAGGCATTCCGGCCCGTATCGAAAATCCGCGAAATAGCGACGGCGGGTGAATGTTTAAGTGTCGTCTCCACGGAGCCGGGAAGCTCCCATTGGCAATTCCGGATCCGCGTGAGCAGCCGGATGCAGACCGACAGAGCTCGACGTCGACCGCAGCGTCAACCAGTCGGGAGACGGAAGATCCGTTCCCCGATGAAGACGGATTCCGATCCGTGGGCGAGGTCATGTTCGTGCCCGAAGACCGAACACCATCCCGCCGCAACTCCGTTGTCCTGCTTCTCTTTTCATCGTTCCCGCCCCACGCCCCTGTCACCGCGTGAGCGAACGAAACGTACTACTGCGCTTCGGTGAAGTCGAAGTGCGACTCGTCCGGGCTCTTGCACAGTTCGTAGTACTGCTCACCGTTCCACGGTGCATTCATCTGCAGCCGGCCGAACTCGTTGACGTAGTAGTTCTTCTCCATCGCAGAGTTCGGCATGAGGTAGATGAGTTTCTTGGCTTCCTCGTGCAACTGCTCGTTGTACTCGTCGAAGGCGTCCCTGCGGATGACCATCGACTTCCGGCCCTTCTCGAGCATGCCGACGATGCATTCGGCGATGTAGCGAGTCCAGATCTCGAACCACGTGGGCAGTCCCGCTCCGCTCGCCACCGGCTGCGAGTTGGGGCCGTACAGCATGAACATGTTGGGGAATCCGGGCACGGTCATGCCGAGATGCGCCTGAGCGCCCTGCGCGGTCCAGACGTCCTCGAGGCTTGCTCCGCCGAGGCCGTAGTACTGCGTCGGCCAGATGTACTTTTCGGTCTGGAAGCCGACCGCAGCGATGACCAGATCCGTCTCGCGGGTCTCCCCCTCGGTGGTGACGATCGCGGTATCGGTCATCCGCTCGATCGGCGTCGTGACGAGTTCGACATTGTTCCTCGTCAACGAGGCGTACCAGTTGTTGTCGACCACCGGGCGCCGCGTCATCGGCGGGTAGTCCGGGACAAGCTTGTCGATGAGGTCCTGGCGGCCGTCGACCTGGTTCGAGATGTAGGCGATAAGCATCTCGCGCAGCATGTCGTTGCGCTCGCTGATGTGACCGCCCCCGGCGATCCACTCCTCGTCGGGCATGAGCACATTACGCAGATCGATCGTGCTCAGTCCGGCAACGTACTTGTTCCAGTTCCAGTAGAAGGGCATGTTCTGGATCAGCCACTGCAGTTCATCGGCGATCGGCACGCCGTAGTTGGTGCGCGGCGAGATCCACTGCGGCGTCCGCTGGTACACCACTACCGAGTCGGCCTTCTCGGCCACCTTCGACAGGAGCTGGACTCCGGTTGATCCGTTACCGATGACGGCGACCTTCTTGCCGGCGTACTCGACATCCTCGCTCCACTGGGCGGTGTGCACAATCCGGCCGGTGAATCCGGAAACACCCTCCACCGACAGCTCACGCGGTGTCGCGAAGACACCGCTCGCGGCGACCACCACGTTCGCTTCGACCTCCGCGACCGAGTCCTCGCCCCGCACGGTCATCGTCCAGCACTGGGTGGTTTCGTCGAAACGGGCTTCCTGAACGTCGGCGTCGAACCGGATATGTTCGTAGACGCCATATTTGCGCGCTACGTGGTCGATGTACTCTCGGACATCCGACTGCCGGCCGAAGTACTCGGTCCACGGATACTTCTTTTCGAACGCGTACTCGTAGGTGAAGCTCAGCGTGTCGACACGGACGTCCGGGTAGGTGTTGATGCTCCACACCCCGCCGACCTCGGCGCGACGCTCGTAGATCGTGAACGGGATGCCGAGCTGCACGAGCTGCACCCCCATGGCGACACCGGCAAACCCGGCACCGACGATCGCGACGTGGTAACCCTCCGGGATCGTCTTCTCCCCGGTCCACTGTGCCTGGAATGGCATGTCCTCGAAGGCCGGGATGTGGTGGCGCATGATCAGGTCGTCGGGCCCCAGTTCGCGGGCTTCGGCCATCTCGAGCAACTCGACGACTTCGTCGCGCGACGGGATGGGCAGTGCGGGTTCGTAGGGTTCGGTGAGCAGGTAGTCGACGGCTTTCGCTCGGATGAGTGCGACATCGTGGTCGGAGAACACGATGGCGTCCGTCGTCGGGCCGAAGACACGTTCGGGGGTGATCGCGGCGATCTCCGCGTCACGGGTCGCCTGGTACAGCGCCATCCGCAACGCATTCGTGTCGGCGCATTCGACGGCGCGCTCTATGTAGCTACGTCCTGGCATGGTTGTTCCAATTCTCGATTCGGGGGGCACGGGGGGCGTGTCACTCGTCAGCCGCGCCGGACAGGGCCCGCTGGTCGATGACGAATTGCCGGAGATGCTGCTTGCGGATCTTCATCGTCGGTGTCTTCGGCATCTCCGAGACGATCACGACGTCCTCGGGAAACTTCGCGGGCGAGATACCGGCGTCACGGCAGTACGTGCGGAGCGTATCGACGTCGAGGGCCGCTGCGCCGTCCTGCAGTTGGAGAACTGCACAGATGCGCTCACCCGACCGGTCGTCGGGCAGGCCGATGACGGCGACGTCGGCGACGGCAGAATGGGCCGCGAGGACCTCTTCGATCTCGGTAGGGCTGATCGACTCGCCCTTGCGGATGATCAGGTCCTTCTCCCGGCCGACCAGGACCAGGTGCCCCTCCGGCTCGAGCTTTCCGGTGTCACCTGTGAACATCCAGCCCTCTGCATCGAAGGGACGGATGATCTCGCCGTCGGTGCGGTACTCCTTGAACAGCATCGGGCCGCGCAGCCATATCCTTCCGACCCGGCCGGTGGGCAAGACTTCGTCGTCCTCGGTGCGGATCTGTATCTCGCAACCCAGGACCGGGCGGCCGGAGGTGGTGGCCAGCTGCTCGACGCTGTCGTCCATCCGAGCCGAGGTGATCATCGGACACTCGGTCATGCCGTAGGCATGCAGGATCGGAATGCCCATCTCGGCGAGCACGTCCCGGAACAGACTCTCCGGCATCGGCGCTCCCCCGCCGGTCACCATACGCAGGGTCGGAACCACCGGGTTCCCCGGATTCTTCCGCTGCTCCTCGAGCAGCAGGGCGTAGTGCGGGGTCGATCCGCCGGTGATGGTCACCCCCGTCCGGCGCATCAGCTCCACTGCGGCAGCCGGCGCGTAGACCTCCATGACCACCAACGACATTCCGGTGGCCAGCGAAGCGATCAGCAGATCGGGACCACCGATATGTGCGTACGGGAAGAAGATGGTGCCGGTGTCGTCGGCGGTCGCACCGATCGCATCGGCCAGCGCGACACCGCCGGCGATGAGCGTGCCGTCCGTGTGACAGACGCCCTTGGGTGCCGAGGTAGTACCGGAAGTGGTGTAGATCCAGCGCACCTCGTCGCGGCCGACCGGCGCGGGAGGAAGACTGGCCGGGTCACCGTCGGGCAGTTCCGAGGAGACAACCATCAGGTTCAGGAGATCACCGCTCGCCGCGCGCAATTCCTCGGCCATGGCCCCGTGGTCGAAACCGCGGAACTCCCCCAGGGTGATGAGCCAATCCGACTCGCACTGGGCGATCATGGCCCCGACCTCACGTGCCCGATAGAGCGGGATGATCGGGTTCTGGGTCACGCCGAGACGCGACAGCGCCAGGCTGAGCACGATGGTCTCGATGCGTGTGGGCAGTTGCCAGCTCACCGTGGAGCGGGGTTCGACCCCGCGGGCCAGCAGGCCGGCCGCGACGCGTTCGGCCATGGAGACGACCTCGGTGAAAGTCATGCGGCGATCGAACTCGTCGATGACGGCGACGGTCTCACCGCTGGTCTCAGCTCGCAGGGCCAGCAGATCCCACAGGGAGACTGCGTCGTTCGGCGCGATGTCCGAGTTCACGACTTCTCCTTATTTGCATCCGACGGAAGGGGACCAGGTGTCAAGAGCGGGTATCCGGTGCGCAGCAGGGCGTTCGCGTGTCCGTGCCAGTGGATGTCGAAGGCCGATTGCAATGCGGCCTGCTGGCCCATGATGTCGAGGGTCTGGTTGACGGCGCGCTTGGCGGTGGCCAGGCCCCACGCATCCATCTCCGCGATCTCGCGCGCCAGTTCCATGGTCTGCGTGCCGAGTTCGTCGAGCGGGACCACCCGGTTCACCATGCCGGCGGCGAACGCTTCGGCCGCGGTGAGCTTCCGGGCCGTGAACAGCATTTCCTTGGCACGACGAGCACCGAGTTCCCAGGTGTGCGCGTGGTATTCGACGCCACCGACACCGAACTTGACCACCGGGTCGCTGAAGTAGGTGTTATCGGCCGCGATGATCAGATCGCACGGCCAGATGACGTTGAGGGCACCGGCGACGCAGGCGCCCTGGACAGCTGCGATCGACGGCTTGGGGACGTCTCGCCACTTGCGGGAAAAGCCGAGATAGTGCTCGGTCTCCCAGCCGTAGGCGCTCTCGAGGGTGGTCTTGCCCTCCTTGAAGTACCCCGGGGCCGGGGTCTTCAGGTCATGGCCTGCGGAGAAGTGATCGCCGTTGGCGCGCACGACGATCACCTTGACCTCGTCGTCGGCGGCGGCCTGCTGCCAGCGGGCGTCGAGGTCACGCAGCAGGGACGCATCCTGGGCGTTGTGCTTGTCCGGTCGATTGAGACTGATGACGGCGACGGCGTCGTCGACCCGGTAGTCGATGTAGCTCATCGGCCGGCCCCTGTGTAGATGTGGTCGAGGGCCGCGACGATGTCGGCGTCGTTGCGTGTGGCCGAGCCGAAGTCGAACTGCCAGCGCTTCGCGGCGTCGGTGAACAGGTGCACATTCGACTCGACCATGTAGCCGATGCCGGCGTGGACCTCGTGCGCCGAGTGGACTATCTCCAGTGCAGCTTTCGCCGCCTGTTTACACATCAGACCGATGTGGGGCTGCGGATCGAGGCCGGTGTCGAGGGCGGCGGCGGCCGCCCGCGTGTGCACCGAGGTGAAGTGCGCAGCGATCGCGATGTCGGTGCACAGGTATTGCACCGCCTGGAATCGGCCGATCGGTCCACCGAACTGGTGTCGTTGCTGCGCGTACAGCACGGTCATGTCCAGCAGTTTCAATCCGGCACCGTAGACCTGCGCGGCGCGCAGCACCGCTCCGCGCTGCGCTGCGACCTCGACGGCGCGGTCGGCGTCGAGGCCGCGGGCCAGCACCGCCGCGTCGGTGACCGGTGTGCTGTCGAACCTCACTGCGAACAAGGGGTGCCCACCCATGTTCGGCATCGCTTCGACACCGGCCACCGAGCTCGGCTGCACCACAGCCACAACGCTTTCCCTACCGGCTGCGTACACGAGGTAACTGTCGGCGCTGTCGGCGTGGTCCACGGCCAACGCGACTCCGTTGAGCACGCCGTTCTCGTACGTCACCGTCGAGCCCCATTCGGGGGACGGGAACACCGGGACCACCACGACCTCGCCGTTGCCGATCCGCTCGGCGAGGCTCGTCGCCTCGTCGGTGCCGATGACCAGTGCGGCGTCGCGGGACATCGTCAACTCGAGCAGCGGGGTGGCGGCCAGCGCCCTGCCCATCTCGACAAAGATGCCGGCGATCGTCGCAAGTGACGGACTGTCGGCGTCGGCGCCGGTCGGATCACCGAGTTGCAGCCAGCCGAGTTCGGCGAACTGCGCGACCTGTTCCACCAACGGAACAGTGTTGGATCGGTCTTCGAGCGGCGAGTACCGCGCGAACACCGACTTGCTCACATCTGCGAGGGCAGTGAAGTCCTCGCCCCATGCCAATTCCATCTTCAGCTCCTATCGGGGCAGGCCGAGGCCCCGCGTCGCGAGCACCATCCGCTTGAGTTGGGACGTTCCTCCGGCGTGGTTGGCAAAGGACTGCCGGTACCACGCCTCAGGCCTTCCACTGAGGGGGGCGTACGCCGACCCCGACTGCAGTTGACTGGTCGGGCCGAGCACTCGGTCGTAGATCTGAGCGAACAGCGGCTCGTACTCCTTGGCCGCGACCTGCTGGACGCCGCCGCCCCAGGGGGTCAGCCGACCGTGGGCATTGTCGCCGATGATCTCGTAGGCGAGCAGGCGCTGGGTCTGGACGATGCCTGCGAGTTCGGCAAGGTCGGCTTGCACGTGCGGGTCGTCGAGCTTGCCCGGGACCGCCTTACAGTGCTCGATGAGATCGCGCAGACGTGCTTCTTGCATCGCGTAGATCGGTTCGACGGTCCCCGAGGCGTAGAAAGCTCGCATGATGTATTGCCAGCCCTTGCCTTCTTCACCGATCAGCGAGGTCTCCGGCACTCGAACGTGATCGAGGTAGGTGCTGGACTGGACGCCACCGCCGTAGTTGCGCATCGGATGGAGGGTTACGCCGGGACTCTTCAGGTCGACCACGAAGATGCTGATCGCATCACGCGAGCCGGCGTCGGTCGCCGTGCGGGCAGCCACATACAGTACGTCGGACATCGGCCCCCAGGAAGTGAACGCCTTCTCTCCGGTGATGACCCACTCGTCACCCTCCCGGACGGCTTTCGTCCGTAGGGAGCCGAGATCGGAGCCCGCTCCCGGCTCGGTGAGCCCTTCGGCCCAGAGAGTCCGCATGTTCGCGATGTCCGGCAGGAGACGCTTCTTCTGCTCCTCGGTGCCGCCCACCAGGATCGTGCCCGCGGCGAGGAAGATTCCGACGGAATTGACCATCGGCGCGTCGGCCGCGTACAGCTCCTCGAGGAGGATCTGGTTCGCGATCGGGGGCAGCTCCTTGCCTCCGTACTCCTTCGGCCAGGTCAGACCGATCCACCCCTTGGCGGCGACCTTCTTGCTGAATTCGACGGCGATCGCCCACTGATCGGGTGCATCGTCGAACTCGGGGTTGAAGGCGTGTCCCTGGGGCAGTTCGGCGTCGAGGAACTCCCTGATCTCGGCCCGCCAAGCCTCGTGTTCCGCTGTCAGTGTGGGTCTCATGAGACGTTGTCCGCCTGAAATTCGTCGGTGCCTGCGGTCTGCTCGGCGGCGCCGTAACCGAGGTGGCCCTCGGGGTAGAAGCGGCGAGCCCACTGGCGGATGTCACGGAAGCCTGCCGCCTCTGCGGTCGCCAGGCCCGGCGGCTCGGTGTATCGCTGGTGTTCCCAGATAGCGATGTCGGCCTCGAGCTGGCCGATCGCATTGCGCTGGCGTTTCGTCACTCGTGCGTCGTCCTGGCCGTCCTCCTTGCTCGCCCACGCGGAAAAGCGCACGATCGAACGCTCGTCGTCGACAGGGGTCACCGCGGTCAGGGAGCAGATGGCGCCGACGCCGTCTGCGTACGAGTAGCCCAGTCCCAGACCGAGGAGTGACGCTCTGGTCCGGCCCTCGACGAGTTCGAATTCGCCGTCGGCGCCGCGACGCTTGAAGTGCAGGGCAAGTTCGGTTTTGAAGTCGTACTCACCGAACTCGCGGTGTACCACCGTAGGGATCTCGTCGGCGCGGTGGACGTACTTGAAGTGCGCGAAGTCGACGCCGTTCTCGGCGGCGTACTGCGGGTGGATCGGCAGCGCGGCCGACTCGAAACGGCCGGCCTCCGCCGGCTCGTGGTAATCGTTCGCCGAACCGCAACCCGGAAAAAGGTCGAAGACGCTGGGCACCTCGTACAGCGGTTCGCGGCCGTCGACGTCGTGCCAGATATACATGATCCCGTCGCTTTCGGCCGTAGACCAGGTACCGATCTTGCGGACTCGGTTCGCAGCCTTCTGGTACGGAATGCAGGTGTTGCGGCCTTCCTGGTTCCATTGCCAGCCGTGGAACGGGCATCGGATGTCGTCGCCGGAAACTGTGCCACCGTGGCCCATATGGGCGCCGAGGTGCTCACAGTATGCGTTCAGAACCACCAGGCGGCCGCTCTGGGCACGGTAAGCGACGAGGTCCTGACCGAAGTAGCGCAGCGGCTTCACATCGCCGATCTCGAGGTCGGCGGACCAGCCGATCTGGAACCACCCCGTCGGCTTCATCGATAACGCCATGGGCGACACTTCATCCTCCTGAACTGTTGTAACAGAGGCACTTTCGTCACCTGCGCAGAAGATGCTCCGCGACAGGGGTTTTCACGGGTCGCAATCAACGGGCGTGCGTCCACACGCCCGTTCGCCCGGCGTCCGGCGAAGACCCTCGTCGGGATGACGGGAGTCACTGCAACCACATTCCGTGACTGGCATCACTGTAGCCATTGGCTACGTATGCGTCAACAACATGACGCGGGTCGGGGGTTTTCCCAGTTCGGAGCGGATTTCGACTTGTCCCGCAGATATTTCGGGACAGAGCCGAAAGGTGTACGCCGACCAGCGCACGGCCGTCACATTTCGAGCATTCGCCCGGGAAGCTCAGCGCCCCCCCGAACCGCTCGGCGTCCGCCCACCCGAGAGCTTGACGGGCCGACCCTCCACCCCTAGCATCACCAGCATCGATAGAGGTGCCACCGCAGTGGCCCGGATTCCCACCACCCCTTCATTTCTCGCCCGCACCCGTTGCGTCTCCCCGCCGTGCGAGCGAGTTCTCATCGACAGTGAGGTCGAGAATTGAAAGCGATCGTCTTCGACGGCACCGACAACAAGCTGGTCGACGGTGTCACAGTCCGAGACCCCGGACCCGGCGAGGTTCAGGTGCGCATCGTTGCGAGCGGCCTGTGCCAGAGCGACCTGAGCGTGGTCAACGGCAAGATCCCGTTCCCTGCACCGGTGGTCCTCGGGCACGAAGGTGCAGGTGTCGTCGAGGCCGTCGGGCCGGGCGTGACCGTTCCCGTGATCGGCGACCACGTGGTGCTCTCGACGCTGGCGACGTGCGGCCAGTGTGCCGCGTGCACCTCCGGGCGGCCCACCATGTGCCGCGAATCTTTCGGTAAGACGGCAACCCCCTTCGAATTCGACGGCACACCGGTCCACAACTTCGCAACGCTCTCGACCTTCGCCGAGCAGATCGTCGTCAAGGCCGGACAGGCGATACCTATTCCGAAGGACATTCCGCTGTCCACCGCATGCCTGATCGGTTGCGCGGTGTTGACCGGCGTCGGAGCGGTATTGAACCGGGCACGCGTCAACCCCGGCGAATCGGTGGTGGTGATCGGCGCCGGCGGTATCGGTCTCAACGTCATCCAGGGGGCACGCGTCGCAGGGGCTGCGACGATCGTCGCCATCGACACCAACCCCGACAAGGAGTCGAAGACCAACCTCTTCGGCGCCACCCACTTCATCGATGCGACCGCGGGTGACACCGTCGCCGCCGTCCGTGAACTCACCGACGGCGGGGCTCATCACGTCTTCGACTGCGTCGGCGGCGAGGCAATCACCAGCCAGGCAATGGAAATGCTCGACTGGGGCGGGCAGTTGATCATGCTCGGTGTCGCAGGCCCGGAGGCCAAGCTGTCCGTCCCGGCCGCCACCTTCTACATGGATCGCGCGGTACTGGGCTGCCGCTACGGCTCGTCACGACCGGGCGCGGACATCCCGAAGTACGTGGACCTGTACCGGTCCGGCAGGCTCCTCCTCGACGAACTCGTCACCAAGACCTACGAGCTGGAGGACTTCGAGTCCCTCATGGACGACGCCCGGAGCGGAAAACTCGACCGCGGTGTGCTGCTGATGCCGTCCTGACGGCAACTCCCCTGCGCCGGAACGGGCCGGATGACCTCCGGACCGTCCACCCGTTCCGGCTCCCTCGACGCGCCGAATGTCTCAGGTCTTCGGCCGGGCTGCATAGACGAGGAGCTTGAGCAGTTCGGTGACTTCCTGCCGGAGATCCTCCCGGCTACGCCACCGGTTGTCGGCGAGCTCGATCATGTAAGGCTCGTACAGATCCCACACCGATCCGAAGACACCGAGCAGCGCCGCCACCACGCTCGAATCGAACTCGGCCCGCACGTCCGGCTCGACCGGGTTGTTCCAGAGTGCGTCGATGTGCGGGCGGTAACCATTCGAACGTGCTTGTCCGAGCAGTCGATCCGGCTGGATCCCTTCGGAGATCGACCACATCAGCATCCGCCCGAACTGACCGGAGTCGAGGTCGGCGCCGATGGAGTTATCGATGGCGGCGTACGCGTCCTTCTCCCCGGACAGACGCTCGCCGCCGTAACCGACCAGCAGTTCCATCACCGCCACCAGCAGATTCTCCTTGTTGCGATAGAACCGGTGGATCAGGCCGTACGACACGTCTGCCGCAGCGGCGATCTCCCGTAGCGTCACTTTCGCGGGGCCTTTGCGCGAGAAGAGGTCTGCAGCAGCAAGAAGGATGGCTTCTTGAGCTCCGGATGCCCCTGGGCGGGTCGGCCTCCACTCGGCGACCTTCCTGTCCACGGATTCGTGGTCGGCCCCGCCCTCCAGCGCGGGATTCTCCTCGATCGAGTCCGCTGTGCAGGTACCGGCCAACCGCAATGCATCGTCCTCGGTGTCGGGGTCCAGCAACAGCTCGGCTGGTGTCCGATCGCTTCTCTCCATCTTCGTGATCGCCCACAGCGCGATGGCGGCCGGTTCGATCTCGTCGTCGAAGGCAGCGAGAAACTCGGGAACCTGCGGATAGATTCTGTGATTCGCCGTGTCGAACTGCCACACCGGAAACAGCGTCACTCCGTCACCTGCGTAACCGAGCATCTTCCGATTTCGAACACGCTTGTTGATCGCCTGACGACTGATGCCCAGGAAACTCGCCACCTGCGGTGTGGTCCAGACGTCGTCGGCTAAGGCGGCGGTCTCAGTGAGGTGCTCCATATGGCGCAGACCCTATCATTCTCAGCGACAGGGGGATTCGCGTAGCGACTCCCGGATGTCGGTGCCGGCGGTGGCGACTGTTGCGACGAATCGATGTTGCGACCCCGGAGCACATCTTTGCGGATCTGCTGCGACGTGTCGCCCCATCGATGAGCCGACGATACCCGTCGATCACCTATTGACGCACGCGTGGCCAATGGCTACTGTGACGGCAGTCACTGAATCTGAGCGACCTGCGGGCAATAGCGCGGTACTCATCGAAGGCAATAGAAATGTCGTGCCGGTACCCCTTTCCCTGGCCGCAATCCGGCGAGACCGTCGTCTCGGACCAGTTCGTCGGCAGTGTCGAATTTCTGCAGTTCCCCAGTTCACGGAGGATGAAGTGCCACCCACAACGTTGCCGAGGGAGTCGTCGGGGATGTTCGCCCACACCGAGCGGCCCAGCCTGTCCGCCGCGCGCGACAGCGTTGCCACACGGGATCGTCATGTATAGCGACTCCAGAATTCGGGCGATGGAGGATCGACTGGCGATCCTGGAGTTGGAAGGTCTCTACGCACGCTTCTTCGATGATCACGACGGGGCGGCGTGGGCGGCGCTCTTCACGCCGGACGGGGTTTATCGGTCTCGCGAGAGGAGATCAGACCTTTCGACCGGCACATCCGTCCGCGGCAGGGAATCCCTGCATGCGTTCTGTAACGACGCTCCGTACACCGGTATCCACCTGATGCACCTCCCACAGATCTCCATCGACGGGGATCGAGCCAGGAGCCGAGTTCACATGGAATGGTTCGGTTCGTTCGACACCCCGGGATCATCGTCGAAGCGGTTGGTGGGCTATTACGACGTCGAATACATGCGGGTTGGATCGGCCTCGGTCTGGCAGATCTCCGACCGCGTGACCACTACGTTCATGGCCGAATCCCGGATAGTCCACGGCTACGCGTCCGGCAACGGCCTGGACGCGGCCGACACCCGTCGAATGTAAATCGGGAATACACTCCTCCGCTCGTTGCGGAGGTCTCGAGCAGCTGCGCGGTCCGCTCACAAGACCCGGCTGCAACGACTCGGAACCGAACTTCCTCGGTGCACACACCGGAGGACACAACCGAACAGGATCGATATGAACTCACCTGTGAGCGCGCCCTCACGCACCCTGGTGCGCAGGGCGTCGATGGCCGGCTTCTTCGGAACTGCCGTCGAAGCCTACGACTTCATGGTTTTCACCTTCCTCATCGCCTATCTGTCTCCTCTGTTCTTCCCCAGCGACAATCCTGCGGCCGGCATTCTGAGCTCGTTGGTGGTCCTCGGCACCGGATTCCTTGCGCGCCCGATCGGCGGTATCGTTTTCGGCCGGATCGGTGACCGATACGGTCGACGTTTCGCATTGATCGTCACCATATCCGGCATGGGTGGAGCCACAATCCTGATGGGACTGTTGCCGACGCACGCCACCGTCGGAATCCTGGCCCCGGTGCTGCTCGTTCTCACGCGGTTGATGCAGGGCTTCTTCGCCGGCGGCGAACAGATCGGTTCGGCCACATTCGTCACCGAGCACGCGTCTGCCAAGAACTACGGCATCCTGAGCGCGATGACCCCGGTGGGGTTCGCCTTCGGCGGCACCCTTGCCCCATTGGTCGTCGCCCTCACGACCTCGCTGTCCTCGGAGGAATGGATGGCCAACTGGGGCTGGCGCCTTCCCCTTCTCATGTCGCTCCCACTGATGCTGTACGTGCTGTTTCTGCGTGCCCGGCTCGAAGAATCACCCGAGTTCAAGGAACTCGCCGACAAGCACGAGGTGCAGTCCTCACCGCTACGTTCGGTCGTCAAGCGATACCCTGCGACCTTGCTGCGCGTGATCGCCCTGAGCACATCGGTTCTCGCGATCGGCTACGTGGTTCCCGCGTACATGCCGCTGTTCCTGCAGCAGGAGGTCGGTATGGCCCCGGGTACCACAGCTTGGGTGGCCACCGCCGGATCGACGTTTGCCATCGTCGTCGGATTCGCCTCCGGGTTCATGATCGACAGAAGCGGCCGGAGGAACACCATGATCCTGGGGTTGGGCATCATCCTCGTGTCGATGTTCCCGATCATGTACCTGATCAAGGCGACCGGCGGCAATCTGTTCGTCACCGCGCTCGGCCACATGCTCCTCGTCGGCCTCGCGGGTGCCTCCGCTGTCCCTGTTTACGCGACACTCACCTCGGCCTTCCCAGCTGCGGTGCGCTACACCGGCGCTGCGATCGGATTCGGTCTCGGTTCGGCTATCGGCGGCGGGGCGGGGCCTTACCTCGCGGGCAAACTCACCGCGCTGACAGGGAACTCGTATGCTGCCTCCATCGTCGTCGGCGCCGCGGCCCTTCTGGGAATCGTGGTGATCGCCACCATGCCGAACAGCAACGGTAACGCCGCGCCCGAAGCAAGTCTCACGACAGGCGACATCGCTTCCGCCGACTCGGATTCGACCGAAGACTCTTCCCTGTCTCCGAAGATGGCGTGACATGCATCGTTCGCGCCCACCCTCGATCGGAGGACACATGGCTCAGGACTGTTCACCGCCGGGCGATCGCGCCGAACTCGACCGGATCGTCGATTACCGCGGTCGGTTCGACCTCTCCCGACGCAGATACCTTGTGCTCGGTGGCGGGCAAGGAATGGGGCGGCAGGTCTCCCATGCACTCGCTCAAATTGGCGCCACAGTGATTGTCGTCGACCTCGACCGGGACCGTGCCGACCACGTATGCGCAGAGATCGGCCCAGCGGCCACGGCCGAGCAGGTCGATGCCACCGAAGACGCCGACATGGCCGCATTGGCCGAGCGCGCGGGGGAACTCGACGGCGTCGTCGACGTCATCGGTATGGCGAGATACGCGCCCCTGCTCGACATCACCGATGACGACTGGCGGTGGGAAGAGGGCATCGTCCTGCGCCATGCGGTGCTCGCGCTCAGACATTTCGGTGCTCGGTTGCGCGACCGCGGCGAAGGTTCCATAACGTTCGTCTCGTCGGTGTCCGGGCTCGGCAGCTCACCGGTGCACGCTGCCTACGGCGTCTACAAGGCTGCGCTCGGCTCCCTGGTCCGATCCGCGGCAATAGAGCTGGGACCTTCCGGTATTCGCGTCAATGCAGTGGCTCCCGGATTCGTCGTCACACCCAGGATCTCGGCGATCCTCGACTCCGCGGCGCTCGAGAACACCCGCTCACAGATACCACTTCAGCGGTTGACACTGCCGGCCGACGTCGCGAGTGCCCTGACCTTTCTGGTGAGCGACCTCGCCCGGACGATCACCGGCCAGGTGATGGTGGTCGACGGCGGAGCGACGAACAAGTACCCGTACGACATGTCGGGCTTCTGAGTCGGCCCGTGCCCGTTCGAGACTGCTGTGCGACTTTCGGTTGACGAGAAAGTAGCCAGTGGCTACTGTTCCCTCAGTCGCAGTGATCGCCGCCACTTCCAGCCGTTGCCAGTCGAGGTCGACCGGGCGCTCGCCCTATTGCACAAGGAGATGAATCATGTCCTACGCCGTCGATCCCGCGTACCGGCCGATGATGGGATTCCTCCCCGAACTCGACGTCTCCGACGCCGAAAAGGCGCGCGCAGTGATCCTTTCGATGAGGATGAAAGATCCGATGGCAGCCGTACCGGCAGGAATCGTGGTAGACCACCGGTCAATGCCGACAACCGACGGATCCGAAATCGATCTCGTCGTGCTCCGCCCGGAAGACCCCGTCGGGCAACCACTTCCCTGCATCCTCTACTTCCACGGCGGAGGATTCATCTTCGGCGACGCTGCCACCGATGTCCGGGTTCCGTCGGCACTGGCCGCCGACCTCGACGCGATGGTGGTCTCCGTCAACTATCGACTCGCGCCGGAGCACCCCTTCCCGACACCGTTCGACGACGCCTTCGACGCTCTGAGCTGGATTGCAGGTGACAACGGCCTCGGGATCGACCCGACCCGGATCGTCCTCGCCGGGATCAGCGCGGGTGCCGGACTCGCGGCGGCGGTCGCGCTCAAGGCCCGCGACGTCGGCGGTCCCGCGGTGATCTTCCAAGCCCTGGACTCCCCCGTCCTCGACGACCGCCTGCTCACGACCTCAGCGACCGAGTACATCGATTCCCCGCTGTGGAACCGGGAGAACGGAATCGACAGCTGGCGTCACTATCTCGGGGACCCTGACCGGAGTGTGACGTCGGAATACGCCGCCCCCGCACGGGCGCGCGACCTCAGCGGGTTGCCCCCGGCCTACATTGCGGTCGCCTCCTTCGACCCGCTTCGGGACGAGGGAATCGACTACGCACAGCGGTTGACGCAGGCGGGCGTGCCCACCGAATTGCATCTCTACCCGGGGACCTTCCACGGAACATCGGGAGTGTTCCCACAGGCTGCGATCTCCCAGCGGATCGACGCCGACTACACCGCCGCCATCCGGCGCGCGTTGACCAGCTGAACCACGAGCATCCCGGAATCGGAGAGTCATGTCGCATCGCTTCGAAGGAAAGGTCGCGATCGTCACCGGTGGCGCACGCGGACAGGGCGAACAGATCGTTCGGGCGCTGGCGCGCGAAGGCGGCTCGGTGGTGATCGGCGACGTTCTCGACGACCTGGGACAGACCGTCGCCGACGACGTCGGAGACGCCGTCGTCTACACCCATCTCGACGTGACCGCCCCGGAAGACTGGGCAGGTGCCGTCGCCCTGGCGACCTCGACCTTCGGAGGCCTCGACGTCCTCGTCAACAACGCGGCGATCTACCGCAAGCAGTTGCTCGAGGACGAAACCGTCGTCGACCTCGACAAAGTCCTCGCCGTCAACCTGCACGGGCCGTTCCTCGGCATCCAGGCCGTCGCCCCCGCGATGCGCGCCCGGGGTGGTGGCTCGATCGTGAACGTCTCGTCGCTCGCCGGAACGACGTCCTATGCGGGCCACGGCTCGTACAGCATGTCGAAGTGGGCCCTGCGCGGACTGACGAGGACCGCAGCGATCGAGCTCGAAGCGTCGAAGATTCGGGTGAATGCCGTGCTGCCCGGCAACATTCGGACCGGCATGTCGCCGACCACCGCATCCAGCGATACCCCGACCGGCCTCAAGCGTCAGGCCGACCCGCAGGAGACCGCCAACGTCGTGGTCTTCCTCGCCTCGGACGACGCGTCCTTCGTCAACGGCACCGATGTCGTAGCGGACGGCGGCTCCCTGCTCGGGTAGCGGTCGCCATCCGCGATTCGGTTCCCTTCTTTCTCATCCGGCCGCAGCGCGTGCCGCTGAGCCAGATTCGATCCTTGGAGGAAACATGTCCACCTCGACCCCGGAAGCCGGCCCTACCGCCGAACACTTCGACGCTGTCGTCATCGGCGCGGGATTCAGCGGAATGTACGCGCTGCACCGTCTCCGCCAGCAGGGCCGTCGAGTCGTCTGTGTGGAAGCGGGCGACGGTGTGGGCGGCACCTGGTACTGGAACCGCTACCCCGGTGCCCGCGTGGACATCGAGAGCATGCAGTACTCGTACTCCTTCGACGAAGAGCTTCAGCAAGAATGGTCGTGGTCGGAACACTTCTCTCCGCAACCGGACTTGGAGGCATACGCCAACCACGTCGCCGACCGCTTCGACCTGCGCGAGGACATACGGTTCGAAACTCGTGTCAACGAGCTGACATTCGACGACACCGTGGACAAATGGACCGTCGGCACCGCTTCCGGCGACCGCTTCGTGGCCACATACGTGATCGCGGCAACCGGCAGCCTCGACGTCTCCAACGTCCCCGACTGGCCCGGTCTGGATCGCTTCCGCGGCCAGGCCTACCACACATCACGGTGGCCCAAGGAGGGCGCCGAACTCGCCGGCAAGCGCGTGGGGCTGATCGGCACCGGGTCGACCGGCATCCAGATCACGCCGGAAATCGCCGCGGTCGCCGAGCACCTCACGGCCTTCCAGCGGACCCCGAACTTCAGTCTCCCCGCGCGGAACCGGAGACTGGATCCGGACTACGAGCGGGAGTGGAAGGCCGACTACCCCGAGCGGCGCAAGCAGATCCTGGGCACACACGGCGCGGTGCTGATGAGCAATGCCGCCGAGCAGCGCTCGATCTTCGACTACACCGCGGAAGAACGCGAAGAGGTGATGGAGCGAGCGTGGAACGCCCGGAACGGCCTCGAGTTCATCCGCACGTTCACCGACACCTCCAGCGACCCGAAGGCGAACGAGATACTCGCCGAGTTCGTGCGCAACAAGATCCGATCCATCGTCCACGACCCGGAGACCGCTGAACTCCTGTGCCCCAAGACATATCCGATCGGTGGCAAGCGGATCTGCATCGACTCCGGCTACTACGAGACGTTCAACCGGGACAACGTGACCCTGGTCGACATACGGACCCACCCCATCGAGGAGGTCACCGAGTCGGGCATTCGCACCACCGAGGCAGAGCATGACCTCGACGTGATCATCTTCGCCACCGGCTTCGACGCGATGACAGGTTCGATGCTGAGGATGGACCCGACCGGAGTCGACGGTGCACGACTCGCCGACCATTGGGCCGACGGACCGAGGACCGTCTTCGGCCTGATGACCGCCGGATTCCCCAACCTGTTCATGGTGCACGGCCCCGGTAGCCCGTCGGTTCTGGCACAGATGATCACCACAGGCGAATGGCAGGTCGACTGGATCCTGCGGACCATCGACCATCTCGACGAGAACGGAATCTCCCGATTCGGTGTCACCCCCGCCCAGGAAAGCGAATGGGCCGGTGAAGTGGACACCGCCGCCTCTCGCACGATGCATGCCCGTACCGACTCCTGGTACACGGGCGCGAACATCCCCGGCAAGCCGCGGGCGCTGCTGATGTACGTGGGCGGTTTCCAGCGGTACTCCGACCTGTGCACCCGCGCCGCGGAAGAAGGATACACGGGATTCGAGATGAAGCAACGCGCACTGACCCTGGGTCCGAACCACCAGACCCCACAGTGAAATTCACGAACGCGACGCAGCAGTCAACGGAGAGCGCAGGCGACCGAAAGTGAGCACCTTGCAGACCGTCGGTGTCGGGTACGAACTGTCCGTGACCGATGTCATCGAAGAGACCCCGGATGCGAAGTCGATCGTACTGCGCAAGCCGGAGAACTCTCGTGACCTCTTCGCGTACCGCCCCGGTCAATTCCTGACCGTCCGGATACCGAGCGACCGCACCGGGCATGTCGCCCGGTCGTATTCGCTGTCGAGCACACCCCACGTCGACGACCAGTTGAAGGTCACCGTCAAACGCACTGCGGACGGGTACGGATCGAATTGGTTGTGCGACAACGTGGAACCAGGGAACTCTCTCATCGTCCTGCCACCCTCGGGCCGCTTCACGCCGACGGACTTCACGAACGACTTCCTACTGTTCGCGGCGGGGAGCGGCATCACGCCGATCATCTCGATCCTGAAGACCACCCTGCTCGGGTCCGACCGTTCGGTCATGCTGTTCTACGCCAATCGCGACCGCAACTCGGTGATATTCCACAGCGAACTCGACGAGTACGCCGCGAAGTTCCCCGACCGGCTGACGATCCGATACTGGTTCGACGACGTGCACGGCCTCCCTTCCCAGGAAGGGCTCGCGGCACTGGCGTCCGACCACTTGTCTCGAGAAGTATTTGTCTGCGGCCCTGTACCTTTCATGGACAGCGTGGCGGAAAGCATGCGGTCGGCCGGCGTACCGCCGGAGCGTCATCATCAGGAAGTGTTCGTCTCGATCTCGGGCGATCCCTTCGAAGCTCCCCGGCCGATCGTCGACGACAATCCTGCCTCGGCGGTCGAAACAGTCGTACATCTGGACGGCGAGTCACATCGTTTCGAGTGGGCGAGCAGCAACACGCTCGTCGATGTGTTGCTGGACCGTGGTGTCGACGTCCCGTTCTCCTGCCGATCGGGTGAGTGCGGTTCCTGTGCGTGCACAGTGATTTCGGGCAAGGTGGTGATGGAAAATTCGGACATCCTCGACCCGTCCGATGTCGCCGAAGGCTACGTCCTCGGGTGCCAAGCGCGACCCGTCTCGGGCCCCATCGAGATCGAGTTCTGATCCTCGCTCCCACAGATGTTGACGCTACTGCAGCCGACGGCTACGGTGATCCTCATCGCCGCCCGAAGCGAGTGAATACAACCCCTCTCCAACACTTTTCATTGACGCTTCCGCAGCCTGGATGAAGTCCGGGGCGGTCGCTCGCGCTCTGCGCGGCGGCCCGTGCACAGAGAGTCGCAGACCTTCCCAGAAAAGAGACAGCGATTGATTCGGTTGTTCGATACCCATCGGCTCGGTGAACTCGTCCTCGACAATCGCCTCGTGATGGCGCCCATGACACGGGCTCGGTGCGTCGACACCACCCCGACCGCGGACACGGCGGAGTACTACCGCCAGCGAGCGACCGCCGGATTGATCGTTACCGAGGGCACACCCATTTCTCCGGAAGCGCAAGGCTACGTGCATGTTCCGGGTATCTGGTCTCGAGCGCAGGTCGCCGGGTGGCGCATCGTCACGGATAACGTCCACAGCGTGGGTGGGCGTATCTTCGCGCAGCTCTGGCACGTCGGCCGGTTGTCACACACATCCATTCAACCCGGAGGGCAGCAGCCGGTCGGCGCCGGCGCCCACCCGGCCCCGGAGAGCAAGGTTTTCGCCTTCGCCGACGACGGGAACGTAGGCTTCGTCGACGTAAGCGATCCCCGACCGCTGAGCACTCGCGAAGTCGGCCGTGTCGTCGACGACTTCGCGAGGGCGGCAACCAATGCCCGAGTCGCCGGCTTCGACGGAGTCGAGTTGCACGGTGCCAACGGCTACCTGTTCGAGCAGTTCCTCAACCCCGCGACGAACACCCGCTCCGACCGGTACGGCGGCTCACTCACCGAGCGCGCCCGGGTCCTGCTGGAGACGGTCGACGCCGTGACCGACGCAGTCGGCTCCACCCGAGTCGGGATCCGGCTCTCGCCGTTCAGCGAGCTTTTCGACATGCCTCCATACTCCGAGGCGGCAGACACGTACCTGTACCTGGCCTCGGAACTGTCGCGCCGCGAGGTCGCCTACATCCACCTCGTCGACCAGCGCCCCGCAGGCCGTCGCCTTCTCGACACCGACTTCCTCACGACGTTTCGCGCCCGGTTCCGAGGAACCGTCATCCTCGCAGGCGGGATGACCCGGGAATACGCCGAGGACCTGATCGCGCAGGATCTGATCGACCTCGCCGCCTTCGGACAACCGTTCATCGCCAACCCCGACCTCGTCGCACGTCTGCAGAGCGGGTGGCCCCTGACGGCGCCGGACCCGAACACCTACTACGGCGGGGGCGCCGAGGGATACCTCGACTATCCGCGATTCACCCCGGCGCCGGCATGACTCGACAGACCGACCGCACACGCGCCGGCAACGCCAGAAGGGATCTCCATCGATGACCGAAACGCAGACCCCCACCCGTTGGCGTGGCCACGACCTGGGCGCCCGGGTGGTCGGTTACGACGAGCGCGACGCCATCCTGTACGCGCTGGCGGTCGGTGCCCACGCCACCGACCTCGATCTGGTCTTCGAGAATCGGCTCCGCGTTCTGCCCACCTTCGCCTTGACCCTGGCACAGTGGGCACCCGATGCGCTGGGCGCGCTCGGGGCGTTCGATACGAAGACCGCACTTCACGGTTCGCAGACCCTCGACGTGCTCTCTCCCCTGCCCCGCTCCGGCGAGATCACGCTGTCGGCGCGGGTCGGTGAGGTTTGGGACAAGGGGCGTGCTGCGGTCTTCGAGGTGGTGGTCGAAAGCGATTACTTCGTGGCCGTCTGGTCACTGTTCGCGCCGGGCGCGGGCGGATTCGGCGGCGACCGCGGCCCCTCGGCGGCGACCGCGCCCGAGGGGGACCCCACCGCGGTGGGCACGATGACAACCGACACCGATCAAGCCGCCCTCTACCGGCTCACCGGCGACCGGCATCACATCCACATCGATCCGGACGCCGCTGCGCGCATCGGTCAGCCGCGCCCGATCCTGCACGGGATGTGCACGCTCGCGGCGACCACCTTGCCTCTCGCAGACATGCTCGGCGCCCACCCGGCCGACCTGAAGACCCTGTCCGGCCGCTTTGCGGCACCCGGCTTCCCCGGCGACACCGCGCAGATACGTGCCTGGGGCGGCTCCACCGATGCACGCTTCGACGTCACCACCGACGGCGGTGCCGTCCTGACCGGCGGACACGCAACCTTCGCCTGATCACGAGCACAACCACTAGCACCCACGGTGTCGCCAGGCTGTGCAAGACCCTCGCCAACTCATCCGCTGACCACAAAGGGGCCTCGATGTCCGAACTATCCATCCCGACGTACGACCCGGCTACGACCGTCCGATCCCTCGAGGTCGAGATCGACGCGCCCGCGAGTGTCGTCTGGGAGGTCCTCACCGACCTCGACAGCTACCCGCACTGGAATCCGTTCTGCGTCGCGGCGAAATCGACACTGGAACTCGGTGCGGCCGTGGAGATGACGCTGGCCGACTACTCGGGGGCGACGGAAACGTTCCCGTACACCGAATACGTCTGTGCGGTCGTTCCCGAACGCCTGCTGTCGTGGGAACTGCGTCCCACCGAGGTCTCCGTTCAGGCCGCACGACGCGATCAGGTCATCGAACCGATCACCGACAACCGCTGCCGTTACTACTCCACCGACGCCTTCCTCGGCGAGGAAGCGCTTCAGATCATGGCCGACAGCGGTGAGTGGGTGAAGCGCGCGTTCGACGACACCGCTGTCGCGCTGAAGGAGCGCAGCGAGGCGCTCTTCACCGAGCGCCGTCCCGACCCTCGGTCCGCGTGACGCAGACACAGAGCACGCCACAGCACGACCACCCGAGAGGCCGACAGATGGCACACCGCATGCAGGACAAGATCGTCATCATCACCGGGGCCTCTTCCGGCCTCGGCCGAGCAACCGCCGAACTGATGGTCGCGGAAGGCGCTCGTGTGGTTATGGCGGACGTCAACAGAGAGGCGGGCGAGGCGGCAGCGAACGCAATCGGTGCCGACTTCGTCCGGACCGATGTCGCCGACCCTGCCGAGGTCGAGACTCTGGTCACCGAGACCGCCTCCCGGTACGGACGGCTCGACGTGATGTGCAACAACGCCGGCGTCCACGCCGCCGCCTCGCTTCTCGAGACGACGAACGAAGATTTCGAACGCTTGGTGGCCGTGAACTTCGGAGGGGTTTTCTACGGCACGCGAGCGGCAGGCCGCGTGATGGCGGAACAAGGATCCGGCGTCATCGTCAACACCGCCTCGAACGGCGGTTACCTGCCCACCGAAGGCATGGCCGTCTACTGTGGCACGAAGGCGGCAGTGGTCGCGATGTCCAAAGCATGCGCCCTCGAACTCGCACCCAAAGGCGTTCGAGTAAACACGATTTCACCAGGAACGATGCTGAGCGGCATGGTTCCGGACGTGGCGGGCGTCGTCGAGGTCCTCGACAGACTCCAACCCATCGGATACGCCGCGAATCCGTCCCAGATGGCCACGGGAATCGTGTACCTCGCCTCGGACGACGCCAACTATGTCACCGGGCACGATCTGATCGTGGACGGAGGGGCCACCGCAGGCCGAGTCACTGTCGGAATCTGACATAGCCCAGAAGAAATCTCCGAGAAGAACGCGAGTCGACGAGTCGGATCGAGAACAAGGTGGCATCGGTGACGGCCACCGCTGTCGCGGTCGATCGTGGCCGAAGGCGGTCGCGCCGTAAGTCGGCGCCCGGATTTCTCGTCCGGTGGAATGGGACAGGCGGTCGCCGAGACGGCCGGCACCTTCGCTTCCTCGGAATCCTGGTAGACAATGCGGGAATCGCCAATCCGGATCTGATCCAGGGGCACCGGTGCGGAACTCTTCCTATGGCATCGTCCGGTTCGAGGCCGCCAAGAAAGGGTCCCTCCAGGGTCCTTCAGCGCCACCCCCGTCGCTGCGAATGCACGAAGGACGCCGGGGCCGACTCCGCCCCCGAGTTCTTCGGCCGACTCTTCGGTCGCTGACCGACGTAAAGAAGATGGGGCGGCGGCCCTCGCCTCAACGATGCGGGGCCGCCTCACCCACACCCCGAACACACAACACCACCGATGACAGTCCGTGAACCTTCCGGGCGGTCCGGGGCCCGCGAGCTCTCGCCCGAGGCCCATCCCCTTCGCGCTGCTGACCTCGCGCTGCCGACCCCCACGCCCGCCGGGTACCCCCCGGGGCATCATAATTACCCCTGGGGGTATACCCTCGTACCGGCGCCCCCAGTCGATCACCCGAGGACGTCCGCGTCGACCCCCCTGCGAATTTCCCGGGGTGTAGTGCGCTCGGATAAATACCCCCACCCGTATTAGGAGCTCCACAAGATATGAGTAGCAAGCACGTTGCCGACGGCGATCGGTCGCCGGGGACGACGACGCAGAAGCCGGAAACCGCCCCACCGAAGGGGTCGGGCGGTGTGCTGGCACGCATGGGCGCCGTCATGGCCACGCACGCAAAATGGGTTTTCGGCGCGTGGCTGATCGCTCTGATCGCACTCGGGGCCGCCGCCCCCACCGTGTTCAGTTCACTTGCCGGGGCCGGCTGGCAGGCGAACGGTTCGGAATCCGTGCAGGTGCGCGAGCTCGCCGAAGAGCACTTCGGCGGAAACTCCTCCGCCGCGGTCCAGGTGGTCGTGCACTCGGACACCGAGCAGGTATCCGATCCCGCTGTCCAGCACGTCCTCGACGAGGCCACCGCGGTGTTCGCCGACGACCCCCGGTTCGGCGAGGTCATTCCACCCCGACCCGGGATGTCGATCAGCCCCGACGGGCACACCGGCATCCTGATCGCGGGCGCGAACGCGAGCACCGACGAGATGGTCAAGGCCGTCGACGAATTGAAAGCCGAACTCACCGCCCTGTCCGGGGACGGCATCGAGGTCTACCCGACCGGGGCGTCCGCGCTCTGGAGTGACTTCAACGAGGCCAACCACGACGCGATGATCAAGGCGGAGCTGTTCTCCTGGCCCGTGACGCTCGCGATCATGGTGCTCGCGTTCGGTTCCCTCGTCGCCGCCGGACTGCCGCTACTGCTGACCCTGGCCGGGCTCGTCGCCTCGGCGGGTGGACTGGTCCTGCTCAACACGGTCACTCCGATCTCGGTGTGGGCCATGAACTTCGCGATGATGTTCGCCCTCGCGCTCGGCATCGATTACGCCCTGTTCATCGTCGCGCGGTTCCGGGATGCACTGAGCAAGAGCGGAGACCCGCGCGCAGCGGTGGCCGAGACGATGGACACCGCAGGCAAGGCTGTCGTGTTGTCGGGCCTGACGGTACTGGTGAGCCTGTCCGCAGTGCTCCTCGTACCGGCTCCCGCGGTCCGGACGATGGCCGTAGGGATCATGCTTGCGGTGACGTTCGTCCTTGCCGCGACCCTGACGCTGCTCCCTGCGGTGTTGGGAAAGATCGGTGCGAAGGTCAATGCCGGATCGCTCCCGTACGCCAAGCGCCAGCAGCACCGGTCTCCGAAATTCGAGGCATGGGGAAACCTGCTGCACACGCATCCGTGGCCGTTCGCGATCGGGTCGCTTCTTGTGCTGATCGCACTCTCGATTCCGGTACTGGGACTGAAGGTTGCGATGCCCTCGATCCAGGTCGTTCCCACCGACGCGCCCGTCCGCCAGGGCTACGAACTCGTCCAGGCCCAGATGGGCGACGGCGCACCGGGAATGCTCCAGATCATCAGCCCGGCGGCCGACGCCGACTCGGCAGCGGCCACGGCGCGGGCGACCGAAGGCGTCACGATGGTCACCCCACCGATGCCGGCGTTGGACGGTTCCGACTACGTGATGCTGCAGGCCGTCCCGAACGTCGACCCGTCGGACGACGCAATGGGCTCGATCGTGGATCGATTGCGTTCCGACCTGCCGTCGCAGGCCCTGGTCGGCGGCGCGCCCGCGGAGAACCTCGACTTGCAACAGGCGCTCAACGATTACCTCCCCGTGATCGTCGGGGTCATCCTCGCCCTCGGATTCCTGTTGCTGCTGGTCGCACTCCAGGCCCCGCTGATCGCCATCCTGGGCACGATGGTCAGCCTGCTCTCGACCGCGGCCGCGTTCGGCGTTGCCAAGTTGATCTTCCAGGACGGACACGGATCCGGACTCCTCGGCTTCACCCCGCAAGGCTTCCTCGACGGCTGGGGGCCCGTGTTCTTCTTCGCGATGATCTTCGCCATCGCGATGGACTACACGGTGTTCCTGCTCTCGACCGCCAAGGAGCACTACGAAGAGTCGGGTGACCCGAAGGTCGCCCAGGTCATGGGACTGGCGCATTCTGGCAGGGTCATCGCTGCCGCGGCGGCGGTCATGGTGGCGGTGTTCTTCACGTTCGCCTTCGCCGAACCGCTGCCGCCGAAGGAGATGGGCATCATCCTCGGCGTCGCCGTCCTGCTCGACGCGGTCCTCATCCGCCTCGTGCTGCTCCCGGTGCTGCTGCGCCTGACCGGCCACGCAGCCTGGTGGTCGCCGGCCTGGCTGCGCCGGATCCTGCCTTCCATCAGTTTCTCGCACAGCTGACCCGAGGTATGGGTGGCGGGACCCTGCCACCCATACCCCGTGGGGTATACCGAGTACAATCGAAAGGGTTGCCATGACAGGAAACGACGAGAACACGAAATGGAACTTCCGGTGAAAACGCTTCCACATCACGACGGTTGGACCGTAGAACGCGTCGTTCCGCTCATGGCCGGCGTCATGGTGCTGCTGAGCGTGGCACTGACACTTGCCCTCTCCCCCTGGTGGCTGATTCTCACCGGATTCGTGGGCGTCAACCTTGTCTTCTACTCCGCCGCCGGGTGGTGCCCCGCCAGCCTGATCATGGAGAAGGCCGGACTGGAGCGGGCGAGCTGCCGCCTCTCGCCGACCGCCACCGGAACCCGCTGATACCGCCCTTCGGGGCGAACGCAGACCGATCATGAATCTCGCACTGTCCACCACACTGCAGACCACGTTCGCGGACGCGGTCGAGAAGACCCGAACCGCGTTGCAGGAACAAGGGTTCGGAGTGCTCACCGAAATCGATATGCAGGCCACCCTGAGGGCCGGGCGACCGCGTCACATCAGCCGACGATCCCCGCGTCGCGCAGCCCCCTGATCTGTTCGTCCGTCAGCCCGAGTCCGGCGAGAACCGTGTCGGTGTGCTGCCCGAGTGCGGGGACAGGGCGCATCGGCAGCTCGACATCCCGGAAGTTCATCGGCGGCAGGAGCCCGCGCACCACGCCCGCTTCGGTTTCCACCTCACGCCATCGATCCCGGGCGGTGACCTGCGGGTGTTCGATGAGTCCGCGCAGGTCCCGCAGCTGTGCCGCGGGAATGCCGGCCGCCGCGAGCTTCTCGTCCAGGTCGGCGCTCGCGAAACAGCTCGTCGCGTCGCCGACCAGTTTGTCGACCTCGTTGCGGCGGCGTACACGTTCGACGTTCGTGGAATACCGCGGATCGTGTGCCAGTTCGGGCATTCCCAGCACCTCGGTCACCAACGTCCGCCACCCGCGGTCGTTCTGCACACCGATGAGGATCTCGCCGTCCGACGTGGGGTACTTGTCGTAAGGGGCGATCGACGTGTGCGCCAGACCCATGCGGGGAACCTGCCGGTCCTGGTACATCTGCAGGTACATCGGGTAGCCCAGCCACTCCGCCGTCGCATCGAACATCGACACGTCGATCGTCGCGCCGACCCCGGTGCGATGCCTGCGCAGCAGAGCCGCCTGGATCGCGGTCAACGCGTACATTCCGGCGGCGATGTCCGAGGTCGGGATTCCCGTCTTCACAGCCGTCTCGGGCGTCCCCGTGATCGAGCACAGGCCGGTCTCCGATTGGACCAGCAGGTCATAGGCCTTGCGGTCGCGCATCGGCCCCTCGGCGCCGTACCCGGACATGTTCACCACGACCAGTTCCGGGTGGCCGGCCCGGAGCATGTCGGCGCCGAGTCCGAGACGTTCGGCGGCGCCGGGCGCGAGATTCTGGAGGAACACGTCCGCACCGGCGATCAGTGACGTGACGGCGTCGATACCGGCCGGGGACTTCAGATCCACCGCGAACGACTCCTTGCCGCGGTTGAGCCAGACGAAATGCGCGGCGAGGCCTAGCACCGCACTGTCGTAGTCGCGCGCGAAATCGCCGTCGCCCACCCGTTCGACCTTCACCACCCGGGCGCCCAGATCCGCCAGGTGCCGGGTAGCGAGAGGTGCCGCGACGGCCTGCTCGAGGCTCACCACCGTCAGCCCTTCGAGCGGCAGTTCGGCCGCTGCCCCCGCGTGTGACGGGTCCGGTCGATTCTTCGTCACGGGGACGTCCTTTCGTGGGGCCACGCGTCAGCCGGTGGGACCGTCGGTGACGAGCGGCCAGAGTTCGTCCGAGCCGACCGCAGTGCACAGGATCTCCGCGTCCCAGGACGCCACCGTTCCGAACTCACTGCGCCAGGAGAGGATTCGGTTTGCGTGGCGGTGCAGTTCGTGCTCCATCGTGAAGCCGATCGCGCCCAGAGCCTGATGCGCGTTCCGCACGATCACCGCTGCCGCGTGTCCGCTGCACGACGCCGCGGCAGCAATGGCGAACCGGGTCCGGGCGCTGTCGAATCCGTGGTCGACCACAGCGTCGACAGCGGCATCGGTGGCGGCACGGGCGAGCGCTGATTCCGCGGCGAGGTCGGCGACCAGCGCCTGGACCGCCTGGAACTTTCCGATGGCGCGGCCGAATTGCACGCGCGCGCTGGTGTGCTCGACGACAAGTTCGAGGATTCTGTCCATCGCACCGACCGACGCGAGGACCCGGATGAGTGCGCCTCGATACCGGAACTCCTCGACGAGTGTCCCGGGTACCTCGATACCGGACAACTCGGAGGTCTCCACCTGGATGTGGTCGCGTGGTTCGCTCGCCAGGTTCACCGATTCGGTCAGTTCGAGGTCAGCGCGGGCAACCTCCGCGACCCGCCAGGACGCGTCGGCGTCCGGCCACAGTACGACGACCGTGTCGGCGAACCGTGCCCACGGCACGTGCCGGGCGCTCCCGTTCTCGTCGAGTACGGCTGCCGTGCGGACCGCCGGACCGACACCGAGACCGGCCTGTTCGAGCAACCACCCTGCGAGCAAGTCGTTCTCTCCCACCGGTACCGCGGCCGCGGAAGCACCCGCGGCACCGAGAAGCAGCGCCGCCTCGGCCCAGCCCGCGCCGCTGCCACCGTCGGTTTCGCTCCCGGTCAATCGGTCGAGACCGAGTTCGCCGAGGGTCTGCCACAGCGGGCGGTCGAATTCGACGACCTCTCCGATGCGGTGGTCGTCCCCGGCGGTGAACACCTCGGAGAGCATCTGCGCGAAATCGCGCAATTCGGGGGACTCCGTCATCGCATTCCCAATCCTCGTGCGATGACCCCGCGCAGGATCTCGCTGGTTCCGCCGCGCAGCGTGAAGCCCGGCCGTTGCATGACGCCGGCCCGGACGAGCCGGCGGAGCTGGTCGTCGGATGCGGTGTAGCCCGCGATCTCGTCGGCGAGGTCGGCGAGATCTCCCTCCGTCTTGGTACCCAGCACCTTGACCACCGACGCCGCGAGTTCCGCATTCTCACCACGCTCGAGTGATTCCGACACCGCGGTGGACATGTGGTGCAGGCCCACCATGCGCGCGATCGTGGCACCGATCCTGGTGTCGGGCTCGAGAACACAGTCGGCAACGGACCGTACGAGACCGTCCAGCACACCGAAGGTGGACAGGAACCGTTCCGGCCCGCTCCGTTCGTACCCGAGTTCGCTCGTCACCTGTTCCCAGCCTGCGCCGACCGTCCCGAGCACGAGATCGTCGGGGACGAAGACGTCGTCGAGGAGCACCTCGTTGAAGTGGTGGTCGCCGGACATCGACATGATCGGCCGGATCGTCACGCCGGGGGAGTCGAGCAGGACGATGAACTGGCTCAGACCGTCGTGGCGGTGGGCAGGGTCGAGCGGGGCGGAGCGCGCCAGCGCGAAGAACGCATCGGCGTGGTGGGCGCCCGAGGTCCACAGTTTGGTTCCGCTGAGCTTCCAGCCGCCGTCGACCTGCGTCGCTTTCGTCTTGACACCGGCGAGGTCGGAACCCGAGTCGGGCTCGGACATGCCGATGGCCCAGCAGATCTCACCCGCTGCGATCCCGGGGAGAAACCGCTGCTTCTGTTCCTCCGTGCCGTATTTCAGCAACGACGGCGCCGCCTGGCGGTCGGCCACCCAGTGCGCCGCCACCGGAGCACCGACCGCAAGAAGTTCCTCCGTGACGACGAACCGCTCCATGAACGTCCGGCCGTGGCCCCCGTACTCGCCCGGAATCGTCATGCCGACCCATCCCAGCGCGGCAAGGCTGCGGGAGAACTCGGTGTTCCACCGCGTCAGCCACGTGTCGACACCGGGCGTGATCGTCCCCGCGTCGACCTGTTCCTTCAGGAAGGCCCGGACGCGTGCGCGCAGTTCGGACAGTGCGGCATCCTCGGGTCCGGCTTTCGGCACCAATCGTGTGCTCATCGTCCATCTCTTCCATTGCTCACCGGCACCGGAACACCGCCCGGGCACAGCAGATTCAAGGACAGTTCTGCGTATCGTTCCGCGATCACCTGCGGCGTATCCGGACCTGTGGGGTCGTACCAGTTCGCGATCGCGGACGTCATCGCCAGGATCGACCGGCGGCAGTCGTCGGGGTAGCGGGTCGTGAACACACCCTCCTCGATTCCGGCGTCGATGATGTCCCGGATCCGGCGTCGCCCGGCCCGTCGTCGTTCCTCGTACAGTCGCGCGCCTTCCGGTTCGAGGTTACGCACCTCGGTGGCGATCATCCGGGCATGATCGGGAAACTGCGTACGGAACGCGACGTTACCCCGCACGAAAGCGCGCAGTTGCTCTGTCGCATCGTCACCGGACTCGGCGAGTTCGGCATCGCACACGGCGTCGTACGTGTCCACACCGTCCATCAGCGTGGCGAGAAGCAACTCCTGTTTGTTCTTGTAGTGGTAGTACAGCGCCGACAGGCTGACACCGGCCTCGTGCGCGATCGTGCGAATCGACGACGAGCCGTACCCGTTCCGAACGAACTCCCTCCGGCCGGCTTCGATGAATATCCGTTGCTTCGCCGACGGTGCTCTCACGACGGGACCCCGGAGTCGCCGTACCTCGCGATGAGGTCGCGGAGTTCACCTTTGACCATCTTTCCGGTCGGTGTGCGCGGAAGCCCGCCCACGACGCGAACCTGCCTCGGGCACTTGAAGCGAGACAATCGTTCCCGGCAGAACTCGAGGATCTCGCGCTCCGGATCGTCACTGTCCACCACGTCCGAAAGCTGCACGAACGCCTCGACGCGCTCGCCGAGATCGGCATCGGGCACGCCTACGACCGCGACGTCGTGAACGAGGGGGTGCAGCGCCAGAACGCTCTCGACTTCCTGCGGATAGATATTGACGCCGCCCGAGATGATCGTGAAGTTCTCCCGACCGGTGAGGAACAGGACATCGTCGTCGTCCAGGTATCCGAGATCACCTGTTGTAAACCAGGATTCCCGGAACGGGTGTCGGGCGGACGCGGTCTTGACCGGGTCTTTGTGGTATTCGAAGGAGAAGTCCCGGCGCTCGAAGTACACCGTCCCGATCTCTCCTGCCGGGAGCACCCGACCGGCTTCGTCGCAGATCCGGGCGAGGCCCAGAGTGCCCGGTCCCCCGGTCCGGCCGACACATCCGGGTTTACGGAGCCACTCCTGCGGGGTGACCACCGTACTGCCGATCGCCTCGGTCGCGGAATAGTACTCGTACACGATCTCACCCCACCACCGCATGAGTTCCTGTTTGACCTCGACCGGGCACGGCGCCGCGGAGTGGAGCGCATACCGCATCGACGACAGGTCGTACCGGTCACGCACCTCGCGTGGGAGTTTCAGCAGCCGCACGAAATGAGTGGGAACCCATTGACTGTGGGTGACTCGATAGCGCTCGATGCAGTCGAGTGCGAGTTCCGGTTCGAACCGTTCCATGAGCACTACGGTCCCCCCGAGCGCCTGGGTCGACACGCTGTAGCGCAAGGGTGCCGAGTGGTAGATCGGCGCAGGCGAGAGGTACACCGAGTCTTCGCCGAAGCCGAAGCCGCGCACCGTCTTCAGGAGCGGCGGACCGGGCTCGTCCTCGATCCGGGCGCCGGTGAGCGGAGGCTTGATTCCCTTCGGCCTCCCGGTGGTACCCGAGGAATACAGCATGTCGCTGCCACGCGGCTGATCCGCCGGTGGTTCGGTGGGCAATCCCGCAATTTCGTCCTCGTACACGAGGTGCCCCGTGATCGGACCGGAGAAGGCGAGCCGGTGCGCCACTTTGGGCGTGAGCGCGACGATCTCTTCGGCGAGTGGTGCGAGTGGCGCCGAGACCGCCAGTACCGTTGCGTCACAGTCGTCGACGATGTACCCGGCCTCCGCGGCGGACAGATGCGAGTTGACGAACGTGATGTATGCCCCGGATCGCAATGCTCCCCAGTACAGTTCGAATACCGAGGCGTCGTTGACCGACAACACGGCGATATGATCGCCGGCTCCGACACCGTGGGCGCGGAGCCAATGCGCGAACCGGACCGATGAGTCCTCGAGCTGACGGTAGGTGATCGTCCGGCCCGTCGCGACCTCGTGCACGGCGGGCCGATCCGGTTCCGCGGCTGCGTATCGGCCCGGATACATCCCTAGAGCCCCAGATCCTTCGAGATGATCGTCTTCATCACTTCGCTGGTGCCGCCGTAGATTCGGGTGACGCGGGTGTCCGCGTACAGGCGGGCGATGGGGTACTCGGTGATGTACCCGTAGCCGCCGTGCAATTGGAGACACTTGTCGATCACGCGCCCGGCGACCTCGGTGCAGAACAGTTTTGCACGAGCGGCATCGGCGACGCTCAGTTCCTTGCGGTCGAGAAGTTCGAGACAGTGGTCGACGTAGACGCGGGCGGCCTGGGTCTCCGCGGAGCACTCGGCGAGGACGAATTTGGTGTTCTGGAACGCGGCGACCGGCTTCCCGAAAACTTTGCGGTCCCTGGTGTACGCGAGTGCGTGCGCAATCGCGGCTTCGGCGAATCCGACCTGGTTGAGCGCGATACTCAATCGCTCCTGCGGCAGGTTGTGGGTGAGGTATCCGAAGCCGGCACCCTCCTCGCCGAGAAGGTTTTCGACGGGAACGCGAACGTCGTTGTACGACAGTTCGGCCGTGTCCTGCTGGTGCAGGCCGATCTTGTCGAGTTTGCGCCCGACGGAGAATCCTTCGGTGTCGGTGGGCACGGCGATGATCGACAGTCCCCCTCGACGGTTCTCCGGGTCGAACGGCGAAGTCCGGCACACCGTGAGGATCAGGTCGGCCGTCACCCCGCCCGTGATGAAGGTCTTCGCTCCGTTGACGATGTAGTGCGAGCCGTCGTCCGACAACTTTGCGGTGGTCGCGATGTTGGCGAGGTCGGAACCGGTACCCGGTTCGGTCATTGCGATGGCCGTCATGATCGAGCCGTCCGCGAAGCCCGGAAGCCAGCGCTTCTTCTGCTTTTCGGTGGCGTATTCGAGCAGGTACGGCAGGATCAGGCACGCATGAACGGTGTACGAGCCGAACGAGACTCCGGCGCGGGCCACCTCTTCGAACACGATGGTGTTGTAGACGAAGCTCGATTCTCCGCCCCCACCGAACTCCTCGGGTACCTGGATGCCCAGAACGCCGAGTTCACCGAGCCGGGTGAAGAATTCGCGCGGGGGACGTCCGAGTTCGTCCCACTCCTCGCGGTGCGGAACGACTTCCTTTTCGATGAAGTCCCGCAACATCTTCCGGAATTGCTCGTGCTCTTCGGTCATGATCGTGCGTTGCATGGTGCGTCCTTCGAACGGCGCTGAGGCGGGTCAGTTACCCGTGAAGTTGCCCGGGCGGCGTTCGAGGAACGCGGAGAGGGCCTCACGGTGGTCTTGGGTGTGGTGTGACAGTGCTTGCAGGGAGGCAGAGAGTTCGAGCAGGGTATCGAGGTCCACGCGCTGGCCCTCGCGGAGAAGCTTTTTCGTCATGCGCAGCGCGTTCGGCGGATTGACCGCGACCCGAGCGGCCAGTGCGTTCGCCGCCCCGAGCAGTTCTTCGGGTTCGACGACCTGCGACACCATGCCCCATTCGAGTGCGGTCGCGGCGTCCACGCGATCTCCGGTGAACGCCATTTCGGCGGCGCGGGCAGCACCGACCGCGCGGGGCAGCAGCCACGCGCCGCCGTCACCGGGGATGATGCCGAGCTTGACGAAACTTTCGGCGAAGAACGCCTTCGTGGAGGCAATTCGCATGTCGCACATCATCGCCAGGTCGCACCCCGCGCCGACGGCCGGGCCGTTGACGGCAGCGATGATCGGTACCTCGCAGTGGTAGATCGCTTTGGGCAGCCGCTGGATGCCGCGGCGGTAGCCCTCCCGGAGCGCGTGCGGCGCGCCCGCGAACATTCCGGCGCGCTCGTCCATGTCCTTGACGTTGCCGCCGGCGGAGAAGGCGCTTCCGGCACCGGTGAGGACCACCACGCGGGTCTCGATGTCGTTGTTCGCTTCGTCGACCAGATTCACGAGGCGCTCGACGACGTCGTCGCCCGAGATCGGGTTGCGGGCATCGGGAAGGTTGATCGTCCACGTGACGACGTTTCCGTTGCGCTCACTGAGTACGACGTCCTGCGCTGTCGTCATAAGGGTCGTGGTCCTTCCGTCGCCGAGGTGGCCCGAACCGTGATTTGGTCGAACGATCGTTAAACTACGGACACGGCACGCGACTGTAAAGACCCCGAGCGGTGTCCGGTCAGTCGGGCAGGCTCATGCCCGATTCGGCAATTCGTATGCGAACTTCGTCGGGGAAGACGTTGCGGAACACGAACGGATCCCGGCCCAGGACCCAACCGGGCGCGAGCGCCGTGGCGTACCGCTCGAAGTACCCGAGTTGTTTTCCGAAGAGGACGAGTTCCTCGGGGCTCGAGGTGTTCCATTTGCGGCCCAGCGACACAAGAGCGCCGATCAACTCGCTCAGACGCAACTCCCCCATGTCCCGGCCGAGCAGCGGCCCGAAGGTGTCGGCCACTTGCCGGCCCACCTCCACATCGTCGAGGTCGAGATCCGCCGCCACACCCAGCGCCCGCACACTGCGGGCCACCTCGGTGAAATCTCCCTCGAGCAGTGCGGCCCGGAACAGCGAGCGGAGCAACTCGCGCCATTTCTCGGGCAACTCGCCGACGATCCCGAAGTCGAGCAGTGCGACCCGGCCGTCGTCGAGGAGCCAGAGATTTCCCGCGTGCACGTCCCCGTGGAACGGCCCGTGGCACAGCACCGCCTCGATCCACACCTTCACTCCCCGTCGCACGAGCAGCGCGGTGTCGATACCGTCCTGCCCCGGGACGACACGGTCGAGCGGTCGGCCGCTGAGCCGTTCCATGCAGATCACACGCGGGCCGCACCAGTCCCAGTACACCTCGGGGACCGTCACGAATCTGTTGTCGCCGAAGGCCGCGATGTTGCGCCGGAACCGGTCCTGCCGGTCCGCCTCGACCGTGGCGTTGAGTTCGGTCATGGTCGCGTTGTAGAGGTCGCGGATGATCGCGGGCGTGTTCGCGATGCGAAAGAACTCGAATACCTGCAACATTCGTGCGCCGACATACGCGGCACGGAGGTCGACGAGCATACGATGCGCGATCCCCGGTCGCTGCACCTTCACCACAGCACGTCGTCCGTCGCGCAGCACGCAGCCGTGTACCTGCGCGACGGAAGCCGCGGCGAGCGGCACGTCCTCGAACGACAGGAACATCTCGTCGATCGGGTGGCCGAGATCCGCTTCGATGACCGCGCGCGCTTCGGCGGACGGAAAGGTGGGGACGTCGTCCAGCATCCGCAGGCAGGCATCCGCGAGAGCGACCGGGAACAGCCCCGGCGACGAGGCGACCAGCTGGCCGAGCTTCACGAAGGTGGGCCCGAGGTGCTCGAACGCGTCGACCGTTCCGTGCGCGGCAGCACCGACAACGCCGCGGCCACGCGGACGAACGACCCAGCGCAGTACCGCCCACAGCACGAACGTCACGAGAACGACGCCCACCACCACGGCGCGGCCGAGTTCGGCGAGCCCGAATCGGTCGAGCGGTGGCCGGTCCACCCGCAGGGCCTCGGGTGACGGGCCGCCCGAACACGGCCCCACGGGTCCGCGAGGCGAGGGGTGCGCCTCCCCCACGGTCACCTCCGATGCCTGGTCGCGCAGTGTGTGATCCTGCACCGCGTGCCCCCACTCCTTCACCGACGCGCGCACCCGACGGCGCGGCTGTGAGCACGGTACCCGGAGAGGTGCCCAGGATCGAGAGGCACGAACGCTCGAACGTGAGTTCTCGGGGTATTTCTCAGGGTATTTCTCAGGGTGTTCTGTGTCGGTACCCACGACTACCCTTTGACGGGTAGTCGTTCGGGCCGACGAATCGGAGTGGGTGCGGTATGGCAGAACAACTTCTCCCCGGTCCCCCCGGCGCTGTCGCCGACGAGACCGATTTCATGGGGCTGGCCGAGCCGTTCCGGCGCGAGCTTCTCGCCCATTGTTACCGCATGAGCGGGTCGCTCCACGATGCCGAAGACCTCGTGCAGGAAACGTATCTCCGAGCATGGCGCGGGTACGACAATTTCGGCGGTCGCTCGTCGCTGCGCACATGGTTGCACCGCATCGCGACCAACGTCTGTCTCACTGCGCTCGAGGGTCGGAAACGCCGTCCGCTGCCCACCGGTCTCGGTGCGCCCAGTTCCGACCCCGCAGACGATCTCGTGGTCCGCCAAGAGGTTCCCTGGCTCGAACCCATCCCCGGCACCTACACCGACGACGGGCGGACCGACGATCCGTCCGATCCGGCAACGATCGTCGCGTCGCGCGATTCGATCCGGCTCGCCTTCGTCGCGGCGCTGCAGCATCTGTCCGCACGGCAACGCGCGGTGCTCCTGCTGCGCGATGTCCTGCAGTGGCGCGCGGCCGAGGTTGCCACGGCGCTCGACACGTCGACAGCCGCGGTCAACAGTCTGCTCCAGCGTGCCCGCGCGCAGTTGAAAGATGCTCAGGTCACGTCCGATCGGCCGACCGAACCCGAGAGCGCGGAGGCCAAGGCCCTCGTGGAGCGGTGGGTCGAAGGGTTCGAGAAGTACGACATCGACTCGCTCGTCGACATGCTCACGAAGGACGCGATCTGGGAGATGCCGCCGTTCGACGGCTGGTACCAGGGCGCCGACGCCATCGTCACCCTCATCAAGCTCAATTGTCCGGCGAAGGGCCCCGGCGACCAGGTCATGCTGCCCACAACCGCAAACGGTCAGCCTGCGCTCGGGCTCTACATGCGCGGGGAGGACGGCGTGCACCGCCCTTTTCAGCTCCAGGTTCTCGACATTGTCGGCGGGAAAGTCGCGCATGCCACGGCCTTCTTCGCCGATGACACCACCGCCCTGTTTGCCCGGTTCGGCCTGCCGGCGTTCCCGACGACCCGAAGCTGAGACACATTTCCGCACCGTGCCCCGACCGCGCGCAGCGGCTACCCGAGACACCCGGTGATCGGTGCCCCTGATAGAGAAGGGGACATGATCACCGACGCGGCGCCGTTCCCGCTCGACCGACCCACCACGTTCACAGGCATCGGCCTGTCGATCACAGGCGACAACGAGATAGCGGTATCGCAGCCCGTCGGTCCCCGCTACCTCGACCACCGTGGACAGACGACCATCGGCTCGGTCGGTGTGCTCACCGACGTGTCCGTGGGTGCGGCTGTCGCAGTCGCGCGGTTGCACGCCACCGGTGAACGACCACAGTCCGTGATGTCCCAGATCACCGCGTCGACGGCCCACCCGTTCCCCGTCACGGGGGCAGTCTCGGGACGTGGCCGCAGCGTCTACTTCGACGACACCACCGGACTGGCAGAAGCGACCCTGTTCGACGACGACGGCAACCCCGTGATGCACCTGACCGGACGGTCGATCGTGGTGGGACGCGCACCGTCCGACGCACTTCGCGCGCCGGATGTCACTCACGCCGCTGCCACCGGCACCGAGCCCGGGCCGTGCGCGGACCCCGGCGTACTCGCCGAACTGGGTGGTCTCGAGATCGTCGCCGGTATCGCCGCGGAGACCGTGCCCCGTGGCCCGTTGGCGGAACTACTGGGACTGACCCTCACCGCCGTCGAGCACGGCACGGTGCAGGGCGAGATCGTCCCGCTCGCATGGATGGCCAATCCGATCGCCTCCGTCCACGGCGGCGTGCTCATGTCGATGGCGGAGATCGTGTCCGGTCTGGCCGCACAGACCCTCACCGGCGTCGGCGGCCGATACCGGCTTCTCCAGATCAGTGCCGACTATCTGCGTTCCCCTGCCGCACCGGGCCCTGCCGTGCAGATCAAGTCGGAGGTAACCCGCGCCGGGCGCCGCCTCGCCTCGATCGAGACGGTGATCTGCGGTGCGGACGGCACCGTGTATGTGCGTGCCCGCGCGAACGCTCAGCTCTTCCCCGGCGTCTAGGCGGTACGGCGTCGCCAGGACCGGGACCGTGTGATCACCCGGCTCGGCGTGCCGCCGCCACGGCTGTCGCGCCGAGGCGGGGGAAACGCCCGTCGGAGATTGTCGTGAACGTGTTACCCAGCCGATTCGTGACGAACGCGACCGACAGTCCCGTCTCGGGATCGGCGAAGGCCCCGGACCCGCCGAAGCCGTAGTGACCCACGGATCGGAGCGGCTGATGCCTCGAGGCAACCCAGCCCGGGTGATACCCGAGACGCCAGTTGGCCCGGATTCCGAGTACGTAATCGCGGCCTCGGGTCTGAACCTCGGTCAACTGCCGGACGGTGTCTTCCTCCAGGAAGCGGACATCGTCGATCGCCCCGCCGCAGGCGATGGCCGCGTACATCCGGGCCAGCGCCCGGGCGGTGAAAACGCCGTTCCAGCCCGGCATCACGGAATCGTGCGCCCGGGGGCTTCGCATCAACTCGTCGAATCCCTCGGCCATGCCGGCCTCGGCGATTCCACGCAGACCGGGTGTCCTGGCGAGTACCGCGCCTGCGGTGGCCCACGGGGCGGGCAGAAAATTGATCTTGGGGAAGACTCGCGCGATGCGATGACGCTGGTCCTGCGGCACCCGGTACCAGAACTCATCCATTCCGAGCGGCTCGGCAATTTCGGTGCGGACGAGTTCCTCGAACGATTTCCCGGACGCGCGCGCCGCTACCTCCGCAACGAGGTTTCCGTAGGTGACGGCGTGATAGCCGGGTCCGGCCAATCGACGCGCGTCCGGCGGCGCGGCGGCGAGCGCGGCAGCGACGGCCTCGGAGTCGAGCAACCCGAAGCGCCCCGGAACGAGTCCCCGCGCCTTGTGCAGCCCGGCGCGGTGGGACATCAGCTCACGAACGGTGATGGCGTCCTTGCCTGCGGCGGCGAACTCCGGCCAATACTGCGCCACGGGGCTGTCGTACTTGACGAGCCCTCGCTCGGCGAGGCGGTGGAGAACCGTGCTGGCGACTCCCTTCCCCGTCGAGAAGGACAGCACCACCGTGTCCCGTTTCCACCGCTTGTCGCGGGCGGCCCACCCGGCCCAGATGTCGAGAACGCATTCGCCGTGCAGGTAACACGTCAGTGCACCGCCACCTTGACCGGGCGAAAAGAACATCCGGAAGAACTGATCCGCGACCGGCATGAAGCGCGGGTCGACCACCATCTGCGTGGCCGGTATGTCGTTCTCGGTCATGCCACCCGTGCTCCTAGCGCTACCGTCGCGAACCGCTGTCCCCCGCACGATCGTAGGAGCCGCGCACCACGGGCGTGGAGGTTCTCCGCGTTCGGGTGGGCGTCTGCACCTCCCGGGGAATCGGTGTAAGGATGGAGCCCATGACCATCGCGCCACATTCGGAGATCCGCTCCGGCATCGATCTCGAACATGTCGACGAGCACGTCCGGCCCCAGGACGACCTGTTCGAGCACGTCAGCGGGCGATGGCTCGCCGAACACGAGATTCCGGCCGATCGCGCTCTCGACGGCGCGTTCCGCACGCTCGCCGACAAAGCCGAGGTCGACGTCCGGTCGATCATCGAGGAGGCTGCGGCGTCGAGCGCCGAACCCGGCACCGATGCGCAGAAGATCGGTGACCTGTTTGCGAGTTTCATGGATATCGATTCGATCGAGGCCGCGGGCATGGCTCCGATCTCCGCGGAACTGGCTGCGATCGCGGGCGCGCCCGATCGCGCTGCACTCGCGTCGGTCCTCGGCGAACTTCAGCGAGTCGGTGTCAGCGGGGCGCTCGCGCACTACGTGGACACCGACTCGAAGAACTCGCAGCGTTATCTGATCCACGTCGCGCAGGGCGGACTCGGCCTTCCCGACGAGTCGTACTACCGGGAGGAGCGGTACGCCGCCATCCGCGACTCGTACACCGGGCACATCGGCCGTATGTTCACCCTCGCCGGCCTCGACCACGACCCTGCGCGGGTGGTCGCTCTGGAGACCGCGCTTGCTGCCGGGCACTGGGATGTCGTCACACGCCGCGACGCCGACCTGACCTACAACCTGGTCACGCTCGAATCGTTGATCGCCGATCTGCCCGGGTTCGAGTGGACGGACTGGATCACGGCCACCGGTGCGACCGCCGGGCAATGGTCCGAGATCGTCGTGCGGCAGCCCAGTTTCCTCGAGGTGTTCACACAGTTGTGGACCGACCAGTCGCTCGACGACTGGAAGGCGTGGGCTGCATGGCGGGTGCTGCGGGCACGTGCCCCGTACCTTTTCTCGGCAATCGTCGACGAGAACTTCGCGTTCTACGGACGCGAACTCACCGGCGCTCAGGAGATCCGCGCTCGGTGGAAGCGCGGCGTGTCGCTGGTGCAGGACCTGCTCGGTGAGGCCGTCGGCAAGATCTACGTCGAGCGGCATTTCCCTGCCGAGGCGAAGACCCGGATGCAGGTGCTCGTCGACAACCTCACAGAGGCGTACCGGCAGAGCATCACCGACCTCGAGTGGATGAGCCCGGAGACCCGTGGGGCGGCACTGCGCAAGCTCGACAAGTTCACCCCCAAGGTCGGGTATCCGGACAGGTGGCGGGACTATTCGGCGGTGTCCATCGCTGCCGACGACCTCGTCGGCAACTACCGCAGCGGGTATGCCGCGGAGTACGACCGCGATCTCGCCAAGCTCGGCGGTCCGGTCGATCGTGACGAGTGGTTCATGACCCCGCAGACGGTCAATGCCTACTACAACCCGGGAATGAACGAGATCGTCTTCCCGGCAGCGATTCTGCAGCCCCCGTTCTTCGATCTCCACGCCGACGACGCCGCGAACTACGGCGGGATCGGTGCGGTGATCGGGCACGAGATCGGACACGGATTCGACGACCAGGGTGCCAAGTACGACGGGGACGGAAACCTCGAGAATTGGTGGACCGACTCGGATCGTGAGGAATTCGGTAAGCGCACCGCACAACTGATCGCGCAGTACGACACGTTCGAGCCGAAGGCATTGCCCGGACATCACGTCAACGGGAAGTTCACGATCGGCGAGAACATCGGCGATCTCGGCGGCCTCTCGATCGCCCTGAAGGCGTACGCGATCGCACTCGACGGCCGCCCTGCGCCCGTCATCGACGGGCTGACCGGACTGCAGCGCGTGTTCTTCGGCTGGGCTCAGGTGTGGCGCACCAAGGTCCGCGACGAAGAGGCGCTCCGCCGACTCGCCGTCGATCCGCATTCGCCGCCCGAGTTCCGGTGCAACGGGGTCGTCCGGAACATCGACGAGTTCTACCGGGCGTTCGACGTGCGGGAAGGCGACGGCCTCTACCTCGACCCGTCGGAGCGCGTGAAAATCTGGTGATCGATACGCGAAAGCCCCCATGTTCTTTCCGAACATGGGGGCTTTCGTGGTGTCGTCAGCCGAGGTGCGAGCTGGGCACCGGGACGCCGCGCGCGTGGAACCACGGGATGGGGTCGGTCTTGACGCCGTTGGGCAGCCACACTTCGTAGTGGAGGTGCGGTCCGGTGGACTGGCCGCGGTTACCCATCGTCGCGATCACGTCGCCGGCACGCACGTGCTGACCGACCGAGACCAGGGACTGGTCGATGTGCCCGAACACTCCGATCGTTCCGTCGTCCTGAGCGATGCGAACCCACAGTCCGAATCCCGTGGCCGGGCCGGTCTCGATCACGACACCGTCGGTCACCGACACGATGGGGGTACCGATCGAGTTGGCGATGTCGATGCCGTTGTGGTTGGTGCCCCACCGCGCGCCGAAGCCGGAGGTGAGAGTGCCCGCGGCGGGGAACGCCAGTGCGGGGCGACGCGCGGCCTCTTCGCGTGCGGCCTGTTCGGCTGCCTCGCGGGCGAGCCGATCGGCTTCCTCGTGCGCGATACGATCGGCCTCGGCCTGGAGGGCGGCGGCTTCGTCGGCGATCCGCTGTGCGTCACGCTCCGACGCACGCCGCAACTTCTCGGCGTAGTCGGTGGACTCGAACCCGGGGACAGTGAGGACCTGGGGTGCGGTGGACAGTGCGGTCGTCGCGATGCCCGTCCATGCCGGGCCGGTCTCCAGGCGGGACGGTCCGCCCGCGGCGTTCGCCGCTGTGGTTCCGCCGGCGGTGACGGCACCGGTCACGAGGACCACGGCTGCCCAACGGCCGACACGTGCGGCCGTGGTGAGGCCGTGGGATGCACGGGTGGCGTGGTCGAGGTGTTCCGAAGTGTGTGACAAAGCTGCGATCCCTCTTGGTCGTCCCCTGATAACGAACTGATTACGAGATCATCACGATAGCGCCGATTTTACGGATTTCCGGCGCGGCGTCTTGACACGATCGTTGTAAAAAGTGGCCCAGGTTACGAAAAAGAGATCTCTCCAGTCACACAAACCTCAGTCGGTTCGCGAGGTCTCGGAGGTTTCGGCCGAAAAGTGACCGAGGTCACGCGTCCAAGAGGTTTCAGCGCGCCCGATTCATCACTTTTTCGGCTGCTTCCCAGTGCGCGTCGGCTACCCACAGGCGAGCGAAGGCGTCGACGGCTTCGGCCGGAGTCGCCCCGTTCATCACTCGTTTGATCGACGCGGACGAGTCGTTGGCGAGCGCGCGGCCGAGCGCGCGCCACCCTTCGTCGAACGTCTCGCGCGGGAGGACACGATCGACGAGTCCCACTCGCTCGGCTTCTTCGGCACGGAGGATGGTGCCGGAACCCGCCAGCATCAGAGCTCTGCCCCTGCCCACGAGCGACGCGAGCCGTTCTGCCCCACCCCACGCGGGCATGATCGCGAGCGTGGACTGATTGAACCCGATCCTGATGTCGTCGGCGGCGACCCGGATATCCGCGGCCACCGCGACCTCGGCACCCCCGCCGAGCGCATGCCCGTTCAGTGCCGCAACGACGGGCGCGGGGAACTCCGCGATCCGATCACAGATCGCCCGCATCTGGCGCGCCATCTCGGCGGCCTCCTCATGGGTGCGCAGTTTTGCCAGTTCCTTGAGATCACCGCCCGATACGAAAGCCTTGTCGCCCGCACCTCGAATGACCAGCGCACGCGCGCCGGCAGCGGCGTCGAGAACCTTCTCGAGCTGGTCCATGGTCTCGGGCGCAATCGCGTTGCGGGCGTGGGGGCGATCGATCGTGACAATCGCCAGTCCGTCTTCGAGTTCGAGATCGACCATAGCTCTGTTCTCCAAATTGATATTGGAATTCTGGAAATCGGAGAATAACATGCTCGCATATGACCGAAGCCGACTCCGAGCGCTGCGACGCACGGCAGAGCGGTCTCACCCCTTGACCTTGGAGCTCCCACGATGCGGCAGTTGCCCCCCGAATTGGTCGAACGCTACGAGCACGAAGGGTGGTGGACACGCGAGACCATCGGCGACATGCTGGCTCGTGGCCTGAAGGCCGCCCCGGACATCGAGTTCCGGGTCCACTCCGACGTGCGGCCCTGGTCGGGAACAGTCGGTGAGGTCGAAATCGTCGCGCGTCGTCTCGCTGCAGGCCTGCGCCGGCGCGGCGTCGGCCCCGGTGACGTGGTGGCGTTCCAGTTGCCGAACTGGATGGAAGCGGCCGCCGTCTTCTGGGCGACGTCCTTCCTCGGCGCGACCGTGGTGCCGATCGTGCACTTCTACGGCCGCAAGGAACTCGGGTTCATCCTGCGCGAGTCCTCGCCCAAGGTCTTCGTGTGCGCCGAGCGGTTCGGGTACACCGAGTACCAGCCCGACCTCTGCGCCGACATCCCGATCGTCGGCGTGGTCGGGCGCGATTTCGACGACCTGCTCGACGCCGAACCCTTCGAAGGCGTTCTCCCCACCGACCCCGCGGCGCCGGCACTGCTCGCCTTCACCTCCGGCACCACGAGTGATCCCAAAGGCGTGGTCCACAGCCACCGCACCCTCGGATTCGAGACGCGGCAACTCGCCGCCCGCTATCCCGCCGACCGGGGCACGCAGCTCACAGGCGCACCGGTGGGGCACTTCATCGGCATGGTCAATGCCTTCCTGATCCCTCTGCTCGACAACTCCCCCATCAACCTGCTCGACGTGTGGAACCCCGCTCGCGCAATCGAACTCATGGAGAGCGACGGCCTGGTCATCGGCGGCGGCGCGACCTATTTCGTCACCAGCCTCCTCGATCACCCGGACTTCGATCCCGGCCGGCACCTGAAGTACATGAAGTACGCCGGTCTCGGCGGCTCGACAGTTCCGGCCGCGGTGACCCGCCGGCTCGACTCGCTCGGGATCACCGTGTTCCGGGCGTACGGGAGCACCGAGCATCCGTCGATCACGAGTTCGCTGGTGACCCATCCCGTCGACAAGCGGCTCTTCACCGACGGCTGCGTCTCACCGGGAGTCGAGATCCGCCTCACCGAGGACGGCGAGATCCTGAGCCGCGGACCGGATCTCTGCATGGGCTACACCGACCCCGAACTCACTGCCCGCATGTTCGACGAGGACGGGTGGTACCACACGGGCGACATCGGGGTGCTGGACGACGACGGCTTCCTGACGATCACCGACCGTAAGGCCGACTTCATCATCCGGGGCGGCGAGAACATCAGCGCCCTCGAGGTGGAAGAAGTACTGCTCACGCTTCCGTCGGTTGCGGAGGCCGCGGTCGTCTCCGCCCCCGACGAGCGCCTGGGTGAACATGCTGCGGCCGTACTGAGGCTTCATCCGGGGCACGCGATGCCCACGCTCGACGAGTTGCGCGAACACTTCCGGGCCTCGGGTATCGCGAAGCAGAAGTGGCCCGAGGAACTGCACGAAGTGACGGAGTTCCCCCGCACCGCGAGCGGCAAGATCCAGAAGTTCCGGGTGCGCGGGGATATTGCGGCCTCCCGCGGAAGAGAATAGTATTCTCACAACAGGAGAAGGAGGATCTATGTCACCGAAAGAATTGCCGTATCCGCTGTTCGATGCGGACAACCACCTGTACGAGACCGAGGAAGCCCTCACCAAGTTCCTCCCGGAGAAGTACAAGGGCGCCATCAAGTACGTGCAGGTCGACGGCCGCACGAAGATCGCGATCCGCAATCAGATCAGCGAGTACATCCCCAACCCCACCTTCGAGGTGGTCGCTCGTCCCGGAGCGATGGAGGACTACTTCAAGAACGGCAATCCCGAGGGCAAGAGCAAGCGGGAGATCTTCGGCAAGCCGATGAAGTCGATCGACGCCTTCCGTGAACCCGCTGCGCGTCTCGAGCTCATGGACGAACTCCAGATCGACCGCACTCTGATGTTCCCGACGCTGGCCAGCCTCGTCGAAGAGCGCATGCGCGACAACCCCGAGCTGATCCACGCGGTCGTCCACTCACTCAACCAGTGGCTGTACGAGACCTGGGGATTCAACTACAAGGACCGCATCTTCACCGTCCCGGTCATCAGCCTGCCGATCGTCGACAAGGCGATCGAAGAGCTCGAGTGGTGTGTCGAGCGCGGCGCGAAGGCGATCCTCGTCCGGCCCGCACCGGTTCCCGGCTACAAGGGTCCGCGCTCGTTCGCGCTCCCGGAGTTCGATCCGTTCTGGAAGCGCGTCGTCGAACTCGACGTCCTGGTCACCCAGCACTCGTCCGACAGTGGCTACGCACGGTACAACCAGGAATGGGACGGCACGGGCGAAGAAATGCTCCCGTTCGTCACGAACGCGTTCCGCATGGTCAGCGAATGGCGTCCGATTCAGGATGCCGTGGCGTCGTGGGTCTGCCACGGTGCACTGTTCCGATTCCCCGAGCTGCGGATCGCAGTCATCGAGAACGGCGCGTCCTGGCTGCCGCACGTGCTGCAGACCCTCGCCGACGTCTACAAGAAGGCCCCCGAGGGCTTCGGCATGCAGGACCCGGTCGCAGCGATCAAGAAGAGCATCCACGTCAGCCCGTTCTGGGAAGAGGACTTCAGCAAGCTGACGGCCCTCATCGGTGCCGAGCGCGTGCTCTTCGGGTCCGACTACCCCCACCCCGAGGGACTGGCCGAGCCGACCAGCTACATCGACCACATCCAGCATCTTCCCCTCGAGGATCAGAAGCTGGTCATGGGTGGCAATCTCGCGAGGCTGCTGAAGGTATGACCTGGCGGACCATCCCCGAGATGGTCCTCAGCACGGACGACCGCTTCGGCGATGCCGAAGCGGTCGTCGACGGGGACCTCCGGCTCACCTTCACCGAGCTCACCGCCCGCATCCGCCGGGCCGCAGGAGCATTCGCCGCGGCCGGCATCGACAAGGGTGACCGGGTAGCGATCTGGGCCCCCAACTCCGCAGAATGGATCGTCGCGGCCTTCGGGCTGCTCGCGGCGGGCGGAATCCTCGTCCCCGTCAACACGCGCTACAAAGAGGATGAGGCCGGCGACATCATCCGCCGCAGCGGAGCGAAGGCCGTGCTCGTCCAGAACGGCTTCCTCGGTACCGAATTCCGGACGCCGGCAGGAGTGCCTACGTTCGATATGAGGTCGGGATTCCTGGAGAGCGGAAATCCCTTCGCCCGCAGGCTGAGCGGCAACGATATCGCCGACATCATGTACACCTCGGGAACCACCGGACGTTCCAAGGGCGTCATGATGAACCACACCCAGACTCTCCGGATGTTCTCGGAGTGGTGCGACCTCGCCGATCTCCGCAAGGGCGACAAATATATGGTCGTCAACCCCTTCTTCCACATGTTCGGCTACAAAGCCGGCCTGATCGCGTCGATGATCCGGGGCGCCACCGTACTCCCGGTGCCCGTTCTCGATGTCGACAGAGTTCTCGAACTGGTCGAACGCGAACGGGTCACCGTACTTCCGGGCCCACCGACGCTCTACCAGTCCCTTCTGGCCGCACAGGGCACACGGGACCTCTCGTCGTTGCGTGCAGCGGTGACCGGGTCGGCAGACATCCCCGTCGATCTGATCCGGCGTATCAGCAACGAACTGCCGTTTCGAACCATCATGACCGGGTACGGGCTGAGCGAAGCCGGTACGGCCACGGCGTCCCGGCCCGGCGACACTTTCGAACAAATCGCCACCACGGTCGGGATTCCTTGTGAGGGAATAGAAGTCCGCATTGCGGACGACGGAGAAGTGCTCATCCGTGGCTACAATGTCATGCAGGGCTATTTCGACGATCCGGAGGCAACCTCGGAAGCTGTCGACCTCGAAGGCTGGTTGCATACCGGAGATCTCGGGACGCTGGACGACGACGGCCGCCTGCGGATCGTCGGCCGAAAGAAAGACATGTTCATAGTCGGTGGCTTCAATGCATATCCCGCGGAAATCGAGGGGTTCCTGCTCGAACACCCGGCCGTCGACCAGGTCGCCGTGATCGGTATCCCGGATGAGCGCCTCGGACAGGTCGCAAAGGCATTCGTCGTGTCGGCGAATCCGGTACCGCCGGAGGAGTTGCTCGCCTGGAGCCGGGAGCGAATGGCCGGGTTCAAGGCCCCTCGGGCCATCGAGTATCTCGAAGCCCTGCCACTGAACGCGACGGGCAAAGTCATGAAGGACCAATTGCGTTGATGCGCAGTGCATCCACACCCCTACAATAGAAGGAGACGGCGCGATGACCGATGAAGCTGCACTACTCGCCTTCGCCGTAAAGTGGCGCCACTGGAACGGCGGGCCCGACGAAGACATCTTCGTCACCTTCGGGATATCCCCCGAGGACTATTTCCATCGGCTACGCAGGCTCCTGACCAAACACCGCTGGAACCGGCTCGACCCGCAGGTCCTCACGGACCTCGTCCGGATCTGCGACGACCGCCTCAGCACGATCGATATCCGGTCCGGCGACCGGGCGCGACCGCGTCGCGTGTCGTCGGAGCATCCCCTCAGTAAGCTCTCTGCCTGACACATTCTCTGCCTGACACATTCTCTGCTCGACGCACTCACCGTGCGGACGCTGCCCCCGGGCCGGTGACCGCGGAGCGCGACGAGGCATCAGCCGGCGACTGTGCCGCGATGCCGGGAACCGGGGTCTCCGTACCGCCGGGTTGCGCTCCGCGGATCGCCACGGTGGCGAGCGCCGCGACAAGTGCCGCGGCGCCACCGATCAGCATGCCCACGAGAAATCCGTTCTCTGTGGGAATCGTGTTGCCCGCGAACATGATGCTCATCTGTGCCAGGACGACTCCCGCGACCGCTGCGGACACCGTACTGCCCAGCGAACGCAGCAACGTGTTGACGCTGTTCGCGGACGAGACCTCCGTCAGCGGCACCGCTCCCATGAGCAGAGTCGGAATTGCACCGTAGGCCAGCCCGATTCCCGCAGCGATGCAACAGGTGATCACCAGCAGTCCCCAGGTCGATCCCATCATGAACAGCGACGAACCGTATGCCGCGGCCATCATCAGGCAACCGGTGCAGAGCGTCGTCCGGGGACCACGCGCGGTCGTGAGGCGTGCGCCCAGTGGTGAGATCACCATCATCAGCAGGCCGGCGGGCGCACACCAGAGTCCCATGACGATCATCGATTGCCCCAGGCCGTATCCCGTGGACTCGGGCAGCACCCGGATCTGAGGGACGAGCAAGGCCTGGAAGTACATCGAGAAGCCGATCAGGATGGTGACGATATTGGTCACGAGCACCCGGTTGCCCATCGCCACCCGGAGGTCCACCAGAGGACTGTCGGCTCGAAGCTCCCAACGGCCCCAGCCGAGAAGCACCACGATGGACACCGCGAGCAGCGTCAAGGTCAGTCCCGCGGTCCATCCCCAGTCACCGCCTTTGGACACCGCGAGCAACAGGCATACCAGTGCCACCGACAGACCGAACGCGCCGAATCCGTCGAACTTGCCCCTGTGCTCGTTCGCCGGTGTGTCCCGTACGACCCATGCGATGAGGATCGCCATCACCACGCTGAGGATTCCGACTCCCCAGAACAACATTCGCCAGCTCGTGGTCTGCGCGACGATTGCGGCGACCGGAAGTCCGAGTGCTCCGCCGATGCCCAGCGACGAACTCATCAGTGCGATCGCCGATCCCAGGCGCTCGGGAGGGACCAGCGAGCGCAGTGCGCTGATACCGAGCGGAACGATGCCGAATCCTGCGCCCTGCAGTGCGCGTCCGACGAGCATGGGTGCCAGGCTCGACGACATCGCACACAGGAACGACCCGAGGATCAGCGGCACCGTGCACAGCAGCAGGATCCGTCGTGCGCCGTACATGTCGCCCAGCCGGCCGGTCACGGGGGTGGCGACCGCTCCGGACAACAAGGTCACCGTGACGACCCAGGACGCATTCGCGGGACTTGTTCCGAGTAGTTCCGGCAAGTCGACGAGGAGCGGAATCACCAACGTGGACATCAGCGTGGTGACGATTCCGGCAAAGACCAGCACCCAGATGGTCGGACCGGTCCGGACGGCCGGCACTACGGCATTCACAGGCGCCCGGTGCTCCGGGAACCACCGTCACCCATCGGCGTTCACCAGTTCGGTGTCGCCCGTTTCAGTGTCGCCCCTTTCGGTGTCCCCCGTTTCGATCTCCACGGCTTCCGTCTCGGCCGGTTCGGACTCCACCGTCTCGAAAAGGTTCTTCCGTCCCGTGACCGACGGCAACGGGAAGTGGCACGCCGCAAACTGTCCCGGCCGTACCTCCCGCATCTCGGGTTCTTCCTCGGCGCAACGATCCTGGGCCTTCGGGCAGCGGGTCCTGAACCGGCATCCCGTCGGAGGCGCAAGGGGCGACGGTACGTCGCCCGCCAGAGCCGGCCCTGCAAACGCTTTCTCGGGATCGGTCAGGGGAACCGAATCGAGTAGGGCACGCGTGTACGGATGAGCGGGATCATCGTAGATCTCGATCGAATCACCGAATTCACACACCTTGCCGAGGTACATGACCATCACGTTGTCGCTGACGGTGCGTACCACCCCGAGATCGTGGGCGATGAACACCACCGTCAGAGCGAACTTCGTCTTCAGTTCCTCGATGAGGTTGAGGATCTGCGCTTGCACCGAAACGTCCAGGGCCGACACAGGTTCATCGCAAATGAGGAGCCTCGGCTCGAGCGCGAGCGCCCGCGCGATCGCCACGCGCTGCGCCTGTCCCCCGGACAACTGCCGTGGGAGCACGTTCGCGAATCGGTCGCCCGGGAGACCGACCTGCTCGAGAACCGACGCCGAGGCCTTCTCGCGTGACTCGGACGACGCGCCCGCAATGGTCATCCCCTCGACCACGATGTCCTTGACGGCGCGGCGGGGATTGAGCGAGGACACCGGGTCCTGGAAGATCATCTGCATATCCCGGCGGAGCGAACGCATGTGCTTTTCGCTCGCACCCTCGATCCACTCTTCTCCGAAGCGGATTCGCCCCGACGTCACCCTGTCGAGCCGGAGGACGGCGCGGCCGGTCGTCGACTTGCCGCATCCCGATTCGCCGACGATTCCCAGCGTCTCGCCGGCCAGTACGTCGAAGCTGATCTTCGACACCGCCTGTACGGTGCCGGCATCCGTCGGGTACTCCACCACGAGATCCTGAACACTGAGCAGGGCCTCTTCGCCCCGCAGATGAGCGGTACCACTACCCGCCATGCGATTCACCTCCGGATACAGCGCCGACCGCCGGAACGACGGGACGCAGACATGCGACCTCATGGTCGATACCGACCGATTCGAGATCGATCGGCGCGACGGTGCACTCGTCCGCAACATGGGTGCAGCGCGGCGCGAATCGGCACCCCTGAGGCGGATCGGTGGGATCGGGTAGCGACCCCTCGATCAGGCGCAGCGGTGCGTGCCGCTCGTGATCGATCGTCGGTGTCGCCCCCAGGAGCGCGTGGGTGTAGCGATGCATCGGCGCATCGAACACCTCTCGGGTGGATCCCACCTCCGCGAGCCGTCCCGCGTACATCACCGCCACGCGGTCCGTGCGACCGGCGACGACGGCGAGGTCGTGGCTGATGAGCATCATCGACATGTCCCGGTCGCGTTGGACGCGGCGGAGCAGGTCCAGGATCTGCCGTTGCACGGTGACGTCGAGGGCGGTGGTCGGCTCGTCCGCGATGAGCAGATCCGGTTCACATGCCAGCGCGATCGCGAGCATCACGCGCTGGCGCATACCGCCGGACATCTCGTGGGGATAGTTGCCCAGCCGTCGTTCGGGGTCCGGAACGCCTACTTCTTCGAGAAGCTTCAACGCTCGGGTCCGCGCTTCGGACCGGCTCACCCCGAGATGCCGCCGCATCCCCTCGGTGAGCTGACGCTCGACCTTGACCACCGGGTTGAGCGAACGCCCCGGGTCCTGGAAAACCATGGCGATCTGGTTTCCCCAGATCTCCAGCTTCTCCTTCTTCGTCAGGGACAGCAGGTCACGGCCCCTGAACGTCACGTGGCCGGATCGACCCGAACGCGGAGGCATGAGCCCCATGATCGCGCGGGCCATCACCGATTTGCCGGAGCCGGACTCGCCGACGATACCCAGCGCCTGTCCGGAATCCAGGTCGAGCGACACGTCGTCCACTGCACGGACGGTGCCACGCGGCGTACCGATGTAGGCACGTAGATTTCTCACTTCGAGAAGCGGCTGAGCATTCACGGCGAGCCGGCCCTTTCCTCGTGTCGGCTAGTTACTGATCCAGAACTCTTCGGGAAGAGGAGACCCGAGTGTGTAAATCTGTGCGCCGTGCAGGTTCTTGCCGAAGGTCACCGACGGCAACGCCCGGACGTACCAGAGACCCACCACGGTGTCGGCGATGATCTGCTGTGCCTCGTCGTACGCCGCTTTGCGCTCCTCGGCGGTCTGGCCGAACCGGCCCCGCTCGAGCGCGGCGTCGAGTTCCGGATTGTTCACGCCCATGAAGTTGCCGCTCGACTGCGAGTCGAACGCCATGGTCAGCGCGTAATCCGGATCCTGGGTGATCGTGGACGAGACGAGCATGTCGAAGTCGCGGGCACCCGCACGTGCTGTCACCGCGGGGAAATCGGCCACCTCGACCTTCATCTCCACATTCTGGAATGCACTGAGCTGAGCCTGGATTGCCTCACCCAGCACGCGACTCTCGCTTGTCGGGTAGGACAGGAAGGTGAACGACACCGGCTTGCCCTCCGCGGCGAGCTCATCGAAGAGACGCTGTGCCTCGGCGGCATCCGTCGTGCTCAAGGGGATATCGGCGTAGTACGGGGAATCCTCGGGGAACAAGGTCTTCGGCACTTCGCCCTCACCGTTGTAGACCACGGTGTTCACGGCGTCGAGATCGACAGCGAGCGACACGGCACGTCGTGCCCGGGCGTCGTCGAACGGTGCGCGGCGTTGATTCATACCGGCGAACTGGCCACCACCGGTCGACGCGACCAGGTACTGCAGGCCGGCGGCCTCGGCCTTGTTGATATTGGTCCAGCTCGTCTCCGTGGTGAGGTCGGCCCCACCGGTGGTCATCGCGTTGGAACGCTGGTTGGCGTCGGCCACGGTGCGAATCACAAGCTTGTCGAGATAGGGCTTCGGCGCGTCCCAGTACCCGGCGTTCTTCTCGAGCTCGATCGAGTCCTGACGCGTCCAGCTCACGAGCGTGAAAGGTCCGGCTCCGACGGGATTCTCGTCGAATGCCGCAGCACCCTTCTCGAGTGCGGCCGGGGATGCGATCCAGTTGAGTGCGCCGGCAACGAGCGCCTGGCCGAACTGGGGGTTCGGCTCGACCATCGTCACACGCATCGTCGTCGGGTCGACCACCTCGGTCGATTCGATCTGCACAGCCTGCCGGATCGTTGTGGATCCCAGTGCGGGGTCCTTGAGCCGGTCCCAATTGAACTTCACGGCCGCGGCGTCGAGCGGGCTACCGTCGCTGAACGCGAGGTCGGGCCGCAACGCCAGCGTGAAGGTCTTTCCGCCGTCGGCAGTCGAGAAGTCGGTCGCCATCTTGTACTCGAGTTCGAGCGTGTCGTTGGCCGTGACCATCAATGTGCCGTAGAGGGCATTGCCGAGAGTGGGCTGGTGGGCCCAGGTGTTGGACAGCGCCGCGGGGTCGAGCGAGCGTGGTTCACCCATCTGCAGGATGCGACCGGTACCACCGGCTACGGGGTCGCCCGCGTCCACGGTGCTCTGGGCGGCGTTGGAAGCGGAAGCGGAATCGCCGCTCCCACATGCCCCCAGCACCAGTGCGGCAGAGCATGCGGCCGCGAACGCGGCCACCAGACGTCTGTGTCGTATCATTCTCGACCTCTCATGTGGAAAATGTTCGAATACAACCGGTTCGAGGCCAACTCAGTCGTGCAGCGTCCGGTCGTACTTGGTGCGGAGGTGGTCGCCTACCTGATTGAGAGCGAACACCGTGAAGAAGATGACGAGGGCAGGCACGAAGACGAGGTGCGGGGACGTCGCGATGGCGTCCTTGCCGTCGTTGATCATGCCGCCCCAACTGGGCTGGGGTGGTGGAATGCCCAGCCCGAGGAAGCTCAGAGAACCCTCGGCGACGATCAGGGCAGCGATCACGATCGGCATGTACGACGCCAGCGGGGCGAGAACGTTCGGCATGATCTCTCGAAAGAGAATGCGCCCGTTCCCCGCACCCATGTTCTTTGCCGCTCTGACGAATTCGCGTGAGGACCACGCCAGGGTGTTGGCCCGGGACAACCGGATGAACGACGGAATCGCCAGCAAGCCGAGCCCGAAGAGCATCGTCTGGACGCTCGGAGTCAGGATCGACGCCAGGGCGAGAAGCAGGATGAGCGGCGGAAACGCGAGCATGGCGTCGGCGACGAGCGAGATCACGGCGTCGACACGCTTGCCGAAGTATCCCGCGATCATCCCGAACAGCGAGCCGACGACGAAGCCGACGGTGCCGGCGACGGCACCGATCACGAGCGACACCTGGGCGCCGTAGACGACACGCGAGAGCAGGGACCGTCCGAGCGTGTCGGTTCCGAGGAGCGTGTCCAGCGAACCGAAGCCGGGTGGCGTGCGGGGCGGACCGATCGGGATGTTGTACGGAGCGAGGGGCAGGAGTCCGGCGAAGACCGCCGCACCGATGATGATCACCAGCCACGCGATCGACAGGTACACCAGAATCGACCGGGTCTTCTTGACCGCGGGTACATCCGGAAGTTTCGTGGCTACCTCGTCGACGGGGCGCCCGTCGTCCTTCTTCTCCAACGCGACCTGGGTCATGCTCCGACCACCTTCCTGACCCGCGGGTCGATCACTTGGTAGCTGAGATCGACAAGGGTGTTGATTCCCACGTAGACGACCGCGATGAACACCACGATGCCCTGGACCATGATCACGTCACGCGACGTGATGGACGACGCAACGAGTTGCCCCAGACCCGGGAGCCCGAACAATGTTTCGACGATGACCGTGCCTCCGATGAGGCGGCCGAGGTTGATGCCCGCGACGGTGATCAGCGAGAAGGACGAGGGGCGCAGCGCGTGCCGGAACATCACGTACCAGGACGGCATTCCCTTGGCCCGGGCCGCGGCGACGAAATCCTCACGCAGCGTGCCGATGAGATCGGTGCGGAGCAGACGGTGGAATGCCGCGATCTCCGTGAGCGCGATCGCCAGCGCCGGCAGCAGAGCGCCACGCAGGTTCTCACCGAGTCCTTCCTCGATCCGGGACCATCCCATCACCGGGAAGATGTTGAGCTGAATCGCGAGGAAGTAGATCAGTACCGGGCCGGCGATGAAGGCCGGCACCGACAGGAAGACCGCCGACAGCGCGTTCATCCCGCGGTCCACCTTGCTACCCGGGCGCGACGCCGAAACCACGCCCATGACGAGCGCGACGAGGAGAGCGATGATCAAGCCCATAGCGGCGAGTTGCAGCGTCACCGGAAGTCGCTCACCGATGGCCTCGCTGACCGATTGCCCTGTCAGCGGCGATGTTCCGAGATCACCGCGCACCGCATCGGCGAGCCATCCCGTGTACTGCGCCCAGAACGGCTGGTCGAGGCCGAGCTTGGCGTCCATCGCGGCGACAGCCTCGGGTGTTGCATTCTCGCCCAGGATGACCTGTGCGACAGATCCCGGAGCAAGACCGAGCAGTGCGACAACCGCGATCGTCACCAGAAGGACGACCAGCAGGCTGCGGCCCACTTTCTTCGAAATCGTGAGAATCATCCACACTCAACTTTCATCGTGCTGCCGGAGCCGTGGGACGCGGCGACACAGAACAAGACCCACCCGAGCACTCCATGTGATGACCCACACATTAAGTCTAGTTTGTGAGCACGGCAATACGGATTCACTAGAAAGGTGAATGGTGTGCAAAGAATACAGAACGGCAATCTTGCAGTGCTGCAACATATTCGGCCGACACACGTCGAAGCGAGACAGTCGTGCAACGTCGAACAGCCCACACCCACGTGGCGTGGGCGCGGGCTGTCCGGGTGGCAGAGATTATCGAGTTGCGGGCCCCTCCAGAATCGTCACGGCGGCAACCGCTGTCGGACCTCCGACATTGTGCGCAAGTCCGATTCGCGCTCCATCGACCTGATTGACGGCCTGTCCCCGTAGTTGCTCGAAGAGTTCGACACACTGCGCCACCCCCGACGCGCCGGGTGGGTGACCCTTCGTATTGAGACCCCCACTGGGGTTCACGGGAAGGGAACCGCCGATATCGGTGGCCCCGGACTCCAGCAACTTGAACGCTTCGAATTTCTCCGCGAAACCGAGATCCTCGTAACTGATGAGTTCGATGCCGGTGAAGTAGTCGTGGACCTCCGCGACGTCCACGTCCGCCGGACCGAGCCCGGCCGCGGCGAACGCCTGCTTCGCGGCACGCCGAGTCGCCGGCAGCGTGGTGAGATCCCCTTTGTGCTGGTGCATCACGGAGTCGAGGCCGAGTCCGGTACCGCGGATCCACACAGGACGGTCCGTGAAGCGATCGACCACGTCGTCCGCGACGAGGATGAGCGCGGCGGCACCGTCGCTCTGAGGCGCGCAGTCGTAGACCCCGAACGGCGTGACCGTGGTGTCCGCGGCGAGCACTTCTTCCACCGTCAGTTCGAATCGCCGGCAGGCCTTCGGATTGGTCATTCCGTTGCGATGGTTCTTCACCGCCACCATCGCCATGTGCTCACGGGTGGCAGGGGACTCGTACAGGTAGCGCCGGACGTGGAGTGCGAAGCCCGCTTGGGCGAGACCGAGGGGGTAGTCCCACGCCATGTCCCGGGTCATCGCCTCCCATTCCCACAACATGCCCTTCGACGCCGTCTCCCGGATCTTGTCGGCACCCATGACGAGGGCGATGTCGTACGCCCCCGAGGCGATCCCGAACATCGCGTTGCGGATCGTGTCGTGCCCGGTGGCACAGGAATTCTCGACGCGCGTGACCGGCAGTTCCGGCAACCCGAGCGTGTCCGCCAGGATGCCGGACGGAAATCCGTCCGTGGTGCCCATCGAGCCGAACCACGCGGCCTGCAGGTCGGACTTGTCGATCCCCTTGTCGACGCTCGCGGCGCATTCGGAGTACGCCATCGGGAGCAGATCCCGCATACCCAGCGCAAAGTGCTCGGCGAACGGGGTCATTCCTGCGCCGACGATTGCGACGTTTCTCATGCCGCCTCCTCCGCATCCGTACCGACATCGTCGGGCTCGAACGCATAGCCGTAATCCGGGACGCCCGACCGCACAGCGACCCGGCGCAACACCAGCCTGCCGCGGTCACCGATGTCGGCCGTGCCGGCTTCGGCTCCGGTAACCCGCACCAGCGCGCGGACTCCGACGTCGTCGAGTTCGACGACGACCAGCGAATAGGGCGTACTCAGGCCCGGAACCGGGATGTGCACGGTGACCTCGGTGTACACCGTCCCGGTCCGGGGAAGATCGACGAGTAGATACCCGGTGTTCAGCGTTCCGTCGGCGTCGACGCGGTAGCGGGGCGGAAAGTCGAGAGTCTCACTGTCCGCGAAACGACCTGCCTCCCAGCGGACTTTCGCCTCGAATGCTCGTTCGTACGCGGCCAGGGAGATCGGAATCTCCCCTTCGGCGGTACTGATGGAGGCCGGTCTCGGCCGAGGCGGCCGTTCCCGCCGGTTCACCTGTACCGCCCCGTCGGCGACCGTCAGCCCCGACAGGCTTGCCTGCTCCACGCCGACCAGTGGCCCGGTGATGCCGGCTTCGGCCATGGCCGCGAGGGCGAACAGACCCGAACTCGCCCCTGTGGTGGGCAGGTCCAGCCTCCGCGTCGCCGCGAGACGGCCGGTTTCCGACGACGTCACCCCGGCCACGATCGCGGGGGACTCCACCCACGCCGTCGACAGCGAGGCGAGGTAGCCGCGCTTCGCGAGCAGCCGCGGATCGCCGTAGTCGTGGATGTCGCCGGACGCACTCCGTGTCCGCACCGGCAGGCTGCGCGAGACCCGTGCAGCCGTGCGAACCTGCAGACCGCGATCGGACGTCAGTACCGCTGCGGCCCCGGCAGGTTCGATATCGACGCCGATCACGAGCGTGCGGGGGCGAGCCGATCCCAGAGCGTCGAGTGCGGCCGGTGCGCCACCGAGACGCTCGGTCACCTCGAGCTCGGGGTCGAGTCCGAGCCCCGCGAGCAGGACCGCCGCATTGCTGCTCTCCATCAGCGGCAGGTCCCGGCTCACGACGACCACGTACTCGGCGGATCCGCCCGCTTCGAGTGCGGCACGACCGGCCTCGACGGCGAGGGTGACGGCATCCTCGTCGTCACCGGCGACCCTGCTGTCCGACGATCCCCAGCAGGGCAGATACGTTCCGATCGAAGCGATGTAGGGCATGATCCCTCCTTGCGAACTAGGTGACTGCGCCCGCGGTCTTGAGTTCGATGATGCGTTCCCAGTCCAGCCCGAGTTCGAGGAGAATCTCCTCGGTCTGGGCAGCGAACTCGGGCGCCGGGCCACTTTCGGGAGCGGCGACGTCGAACTGCACGGGATTGGATACGAGTTCGAGTTCCCCTGCCTTGATGAGGTACTCGTTCGCCCGGACCTGGGGGTCGCTCACCACCTGGAGCGAGTCCTGGATCGGCGCCCACGGCCCCGACAGGGTGCCGAAACGCTGAGTCCATTCGCTGAGCGGCTTGCTGCCGATGACCTCACGGAGGATCGCGACCGCCTCGGCGGTGTTCTCACCGATCGCCTCCGCATTCGCGAAGCGCGGATCGTCGATCAGGTCCGGCCGGTCGATGTGCCGGCACACGTCGGCCCAGAAGCGACCGGGCTGGAGCATCACGAACGACACGTACCGGCCGTCGGCCGTCCCGTACACACCGGACAACGGGTTACGCGGCGATCCGTGCCCGCCGGCCTTCGGCGCCTCCATGTGCACGCCGAGGTGCGCCGACAGCGCGATCGTGTGGCCCATGGCCCACACGCCGCTGCTCAGGAGCGAGACGTCGACCACGGACGGCTCACCCGTTCGTTCACGCTTGAACAGCGCTGCGGCGATCCCACCGGCGAGGTTGGTGCCGGAGATGGTGTCGCCGAACGCGGGTCCGGGAGGAGCGATCATCCCTTCCGTTCCGGCCGGGGTGAGGGTCGCGGCGACACCGGCGCGGGCCCAGAAGGCCGTCATGTCGTAGCCACCCTTGTCGGATTCGATACCGCGAGGCCCGAGTGCGCTGCCGCGCGCGTAGACGATCTTCGGGTTCACCGCACGGATGTCGTCGACATCGATGCTCAGCTTGGTACGTACCCTCGGCAGGAAACTCGTGAGGAAGACGTCGGCGCCGCGTACGAGGTCGAGCAGCACTTCGCGGCCTTCGGGAATCGAGATGTCCAGTCCGAGACTGCGCTTGCCTCGATTGGCGTGCTCGACGTTCGGGTTCGGGTCGCCCTCGACGCGCATGGTGCCGGTCTGACGGAGGCCGCGCTGCGGGTCGCCGGTGACCGCATGCTCGATCTTGATGACGTCGGCGCCCCATTCGGCGAGCACCGCGCCCGCCGAGGGGACGAAGCCGTACATCGCGACCTCGACGACACGCACTCCTTCGAGCGGCCTCACTTGACCACCACCGAGAATGCCTTCAGCTGCTGGAACTCGGCCAGGCCCGCGGCGCCCATCTCGCGACCGATACCGGACTGCTTGTAACCGCCGAACGGGACGTCGGGGCTGAAGTAGTTGCCGCCGTTGACACTGAAGGTGCCGGTCCGGATGCGACGCCCGATGGCGATGCCTCGCTCGTCGTCCGCGCTGAGCACGCCACCCGAGAGCCCGTACTTGGAGTTGTTGGCGATCTCGACGGCGTGGTCGTCGTCGTCGAACGGGATGACGGCCAGGACCGGTCCGAAGACCTCTTCCTGCGCGATCTCGCTGTCGGGGTCCACGTTTGCGAGCAGGGTCGGCTTGTAGAACCAGCCCGGATCCACCTTCTCGCCGCCGGTGACGAGGGTCGCGCCCTCGTCGACGGCGCGCTTGACCATGGCGTCGATCTTTTCGCGCTGCTTCTCGCTGATGACCGGGCCCATGTAGATCTTCGGGTCCGACGGATCACCGAACGGCACGTGCTGCATGACACCGGCGACGTGCGCGACGATCTCGTCGTGCTTCGACCGCGGCACGAGCAGGCGAGTGGTGAGGGCACAGCCCTGGCCCGCGTGCGAGCAGATGCTGAAGGCCGCGAACTGGGCGGCGGTGGCGACGTCCGCGTCGTCGAGCACGATGAGTGCCGATTTGCCGCCGAGTTCGAGGAAGACCCGCTTGAGGGAGTCGGCTGCCGCCGCCATGATCTTCTTGCCGACCGGCGTCGAGCCGGTGAAGGTGACCACGTCGACGTCCGGGTGGGTGGTCATCAGTTCGCCGGGAGCGATCTGCGACGACGACAGGATGTTCACCACGCCCGCGGGGATGTCGGTGTGGTTGGCGATGACCTCGGCGAGTGCCTGCGTGACGAGCGGGGTGTCCGGTGCGCCCTTGAGCACCACCGTGCAGCCTGCGGCGAGCGCGGCCGGCAGCTTCGCCATCGCCAGCTGTGTCGGGTAGTTGTAGGCGACGATCGCCGCGACGACGCCGGCGGCTTCCTTCTCGACCCAGCGACGGTGGGGCTGTCCGCGGAACTCGACCTCACCGAGTTCTTCCGTGAACGGTGTGTTCCGGAGGAGTTCGGCGTAGTACTTGACGATCTCGATCGGGGCATCGAGCTGGTTGCCGTGGGTCAGGATGCGCGGCGCACCCACCTCCGCGATGGTCAGCTCGCGCAGCTCCTCGACGTTGTCGCGCAGGGCTTGGTAGAGCTGGTCGAGGCACTTGGCGCGGAATTCGACGTCGGTCGACCACGTGGTCGTGTCGAACGCACGACGTGCCGCCTTGATCGCGGCTTCCGCTTCCTCCACCCCGGCGTCGGGAGCGTGGCCGACGATGTCGCCGGTCGCAGGGTTGTAGGACGCGAACGTGCGATCGGTGGTGACCAGCTCGCCGTCGATGAGCAGGCGCTTCGTCACACCGTTCGAGGTTGCGCCGTCGGCCACAGCGGTCGACCCGTTGTCCTGCACTGACATTCCGTCTCCTCACATGGATGAAAACATCATTCTCTTCAATGAGAATTATTCACTCTGTTAGGGAGAACTCTAGCAACCGGCCAGCCGCGAAGATAGACCGAAAGTGATTTGCGCCACGAGCCCCAACTCGGATTCGCCGTCGTGGCGGCGTTCGTCCGGGTCTTGCGACCTGCAATTGCGCGAGAGTATGGTTCTCGCATCCGGAAGGGAGATTCTTGTGATTCAGACTACAGCCCTCAGTCCGTCGTTGGGCGTAGAAGTGACCGGCTTGGACAGCCTCGACGACGACACCGTCGTTGCGCAGCTGCTCGAAGCACTCAAGTGGAGGGGCGTCCTGCTGGTCCGGGGGCTGAACCTCGACGACGACGCCCAGCTGGCCTTCAGCCGCAAGCTCGGCAAGGTCGTGACACCGGCACCGGGACAGGAGATCTTCACCGTCTCGCTGGACCCGGCCAAGACTCCGTCGGCCGAGTACCTCAAGGGCACGTTCCACTGGCACATCGACGACACCACCAACGAGGTGCCCGCCAAAGCCACCACCCTCACGGCCCGGCACGTGGCGATGGTCGGCGGTGGCACCGAATTCGCCAGCACGTACGCGGCCTACGAGAATCTCCCCGAGCAGGAGAAGAAGCGCTACGAGGGGTTGCGCGTCGTGCACAGCTTCGAAGCCGCTCAGCGTCTCGTCCATCCGGACCCGCCGGAAGAGATGGTCGCCCGGTGGCGCGCACTGAAACCCCACGAGTCCTCACTCGTGTGGGAACGTCGCGACGGCCGGCGGTCGCTGGTCATCGGAGCCACCGCCGATCACATCGTCGGGATGCGCCCCGAAGAAAGCCGCGAACTCCTCGACGAACTGCTCGCGTGGACGACGCAGGAACGCTTCTGCTATTCGCACGAATGGGCCGTCGGTGACCTCGTGGTGTGGGACAACACCGGAATGCTGCACCGCGCCCTTCCCTACGATCCGTCGTCCGAGCGCCTGATGCGCCGCACCACCATCGTCGGGGACGAGGCATGGGCATGAGGACAGCCGTCGTCACCGGAGGCAGTTCCGGAATCGGGCGCGCCATCGCCGAACGCTTGCGCAAGGACGGCCATCGGGTCGCCGTACTCGATCTCAACCCCACCGGGGACGAGTTCGAGTACAAGGTCGACGTGTCCGACCGTGAGCAGGTCGAGGCCGCGTTCGCCGAGATCCGCGCGGAACTCGGACCCGTCACGATCCTCGTCAACGGCGCGGGACTCGAGCTGTACAAGCGCTTTCAGAACATCGACTACGACACCTGGCAGAAGGTCGTCGCGGTGAATCTCGGAGGCGTGTTCCACTGCGTCCAGGCCGCGTTGCCCGACATGATCGAGGCCGGATGGGGACGCATCGTCAACATCTCGTCGTCGAGCGCGCAGTCGGGCCAGCAGTTCATGTCCGCCTACGTCTCGTCCAAGGCAGCGGTCAACGGCCTCACGAAATCCCTCGCGCTCGAATACGGGCCCAGCGGCATCACCGTCAATGCCGTACCGCCGGGCTTCGTGGACACTCCGATGCTGCGCCGCTCCGAGGAGAAGGGGCTGCTCGGCGGAACCATCGAAGACCACATCCAGCGCACACCGGTCCGGCGGGCAGGACGCCCCGAGGACATCGCCGCCGCATGTTCCTTCCTGATCTCGGAAGAGGCCGGCTACATCACCGGGCAGATCCTCGGGGTCAACGGCGGACGCAACACCTAGAACACCCACTCCGGCCCCTCGAGGTGCCGGTTCCGCTCGGCCGGAATCCTCCCGGCCGATACCCCTCCGAAAGGATTCTCCCGTGGGACGTGTTGAAGGCAAGGTCGCGTTTATCACCGGCGCAGCTCGTGGTCAAGGCCGTAGTCACGCAGTCAAACTCGCATCCGAAGGCGCCGACATCATCGCTGTCGACATCTGCCGGAACATCGATTCGATGGGGTACGCCATGGCGACCCCGGAAGATCTCGAAGAGACCGTCCGGCTCGTCGAGAAGGAAGGCCGGCGCATCGTCGCCGTCCAGGCCGACGTGCGTGAGGCCGCGCAGGTGAAAGCCGCCCTGGAGCAGGGGCTGGCCGAGTTCGGCAAGGTCGACATCGTCGTCGCGCAGGCCGGTGTCGCCGGTATGAAGGGCGAGCCGCAGACCCAGGCGTGGGCCGATGTCGTCGACACCAACCTGGTCGGCACGCTCAACGCGATCCACGCCGCGCTTCCGCATCTCGCCGAGGGCGGCTCGGTCATCGCCACCGGTTCCACTGCCGCCCTGATGGACGTGTCCAAGGTCGACGTACCGGGCAAGGACCTCGGCGGCGTCGCCTACGTCTTCTCCAAGCGTGCCATCGCCCAACTGGTTCACGAACTGGCGACCCATCTGGCACCCCGCAAGATCCGCGTCAACGCGCTGCATCCCACGAACTGCAACACCGAGATGCTGCAGAGCGAGCCCATGTACCGGTCGTTCCGCCCGGACCTCGAGCACCCGACCCGCGCGGACGCCGAGCCTGTGTTCGGTGTCCAGCAGGCCATGCCGATTCCGTACATCGAGCCCGAGGACTCCAGCAACATGGTGCTCTTCCTCGCGTCCGACGAGTCGCGCTACGTCACGGGCATGCAGATGCGCGTCGACGGTGGCGGGTACCTGAAGTGGTACGACTTCCACATCTGACCGTCACAGTGCGCGGGACTTTCCCCGGTCGTCGTGGGAATATCCGGGCGCCAACCAATTTCAGCCGCAACCGGGAGGAAATATCGTGAAGGTGAAGGTCGATCCCGAGCGCTGCCAAGGGCACACCCTGTGCGCCATGGCGGCACCGGAGGTATTCGAACTGAGCGAAATCGACGGTCACGCCACAGCCGTCGTCGAGGAAGTGCCCGCCCACCTCGAGGAGAACGTGCGGGAAGCCGCGCGGTCGTGCCCCGAGCAGGCCATCCAGATCTCCTGACCATCAACGTTTCGAACAGTCCGTCCATCGAAGCGTCAGAGAGGAAACCATGAGTGTCGACGACGTCGTTGCCGACAATTCCCACCGGACCCCGGTCTTCAATTTCGACCGGCACGCCGCCGACTACCGCGAGAACTTCCTGCCGATCACGGAGGAAATGCAGTCGAAGTGCCCCATGGCATGGTCGGACACCCACGGAGGCCACTGGGTCGCCGCGGGTAGCGACGAGGTGTTCAACATCGTCCGTTCACCCAATGTCTCGAACGACCACGACATCAAGGGCGTTCGTCGCGGGTACAAGGGCATCATGATCCCGACCGCCGAGCGCGCCTCCGGCGTGCGCGGCGGAATTCTCGAAATGGACGACCCGGAGCACCGCGAATTCCGGGCACTCCTCAACCCGTATCTCTCCCCTGCTGCGATCCAGAAGTGGATCCCGATCATCGACGAGGTCGTGCAGGCCGCCCTCGACGAGAAGATCGAGAGCGGCCGAATCGATTTCGTCGACGACCTCGCGAACGTCGTGCCGGCCGTCATCACGCTGGCGATGCTCGGCATCCCGATCAAGAAGTGGGAGGTCTACTGCGAGCCGGTCCACGCGGCCATCTACACCCCGCCGGATTCCCCCGACATCGCACGCATCGGTGAGCTTCACCGCAACATGGGTATCGACCTGCTCACCAACCTGTTCGAGATCCGGGAGAAGCCTCGCCCGGGCCTGATCAACGCGATCGCCGACGTCGAGGTGCTCGGCGAGAAGCCCGACGACATGGAGTTGCTGGGCATCCTCAGCCTGCTCATCGGCGGCGGCTTCGACACCACCACCGCGCTGACCGCGCACGCACTCGAATGGCTCGGGGAGAACCCCACCGAGCGCACGCGTCTCAGCGACGAACGCGACGCCCTGCTCGACAGCGCCACCGAGGAGTTCCTGCGCTACTTCTCTCCGACGCCCGGTGACGGACGCACCTTCTCTGCGGACTGCGAGTTCAGCGGCGCGCAGGTCAAGGAAGGCGAACGTGTCTGGCTGTCGTGGGCGATGGCCAACCGCGATCCGGCCCTGTTCGACGAGCCCAACTCGGTGGACATCGAGCGTAAGGGCAACCGGCACTTCAGTTTCGGACTGGGTGTGCACCGCTGCATCGGGTCGAACCTGGCACGGACGGTGTTCAAGCGGATGTTGATCGCCGTGTTCGATCGCATGCCGGATTACACATGCGATGCGGAGAACACGGTTCACTACGACTCGATCGGAGTCATCCAGGGCATGCGGCATCTGCCCGCAACGTTCACGCCGGGCAAGCGGATCGGCCCCGGCCTCGACGCGACCCTGGAAAAGTTGCAGGTCCTGATCGATGAACAGGAACTCGCAGCACCCATCACGGCAAAGAAGTAAGGATGCTCGGGTAAGTGGCTGACACAGCGGTGGTCGATCAGGAATCAGGGAACGCAGGGACACAGGACACGCCGGCGAAAGCCTCCGGACGTCCCCTCCCCCAGCTGACCCTGGAAAACAAGTTCTTCTGGAAATCAGGCGCGGACGGCCTGCTGCGGATACAGGAATGCGAGTCGTGCTCGGCTCTCATCCATCCTCCTCAGCCGATCTGCCGCTACTGCCGGGGGAAACAGATGGGGGTGCGCGTCGTCTCGGGTTACGCCACCCTCATCGGATTCACGGTCAACCACCGCTTCGGTCTGCCCGGGCTCCCTACGCCGTTCGTCATCGCGCAGGTCGCACTCGAGGAAGACCCCCGGGTGCGGCTCACGACCAACACGGTGGAATGCGATGCCGAGCAACTCGAGCTCGGCATGCGCATGGAAGTCGTGTTCGAAGCCGACGGCGACGTCTGGCTTCCGTTCTTCCGCCCGGTAGCGGAGCAGGGTCCCCCTGCTCCCCTGCCGACGGACGAGATCGAACCGGACCAGATCCGGTTCCACATCCGTCCCCCTGTCACTCAGGACAAGTTCGAGGACAAAGTCGCCATCAGCGGCGTCGGCATGTCCGACATCGGACGCCGCATGATGGTCAATCCGATCGCCCTCACCATCGAGGCCTGTGAGCGCGCCGTGGCCGACGCCGGCCTGACGATGGACGACATCGACGGCCTGTCGACCTACCCGGGTGCCGGCCCCCTGGTCGGGTTCGGCGAAGGCGGCATCGGCGCGCTCGAGTCCGCGCTCGGCCTGCGCCCCACCTGGTTCAACGGTGGGCTCGAAACCCCCGGTCCCAGCGGCTCGGTGATCGCCGCGATGCTCGCCGTGGCGAGTGGGCTCGCACGCCACGTGCTCTGCTACCGGACACTGTGGGAGTCGACCTACAGCCAAATGATGCGCTCGGGCGACATCACCCCGTCCGGTGGACGCACCACGAGCTGGATGATGCCCTTCGGTGCCAGCTCCGCGGCACACACACTCGCCCAGAACGCCCAGCGGCATTTCCATCGCTACGGGACGACGCGCGAGACCCTCGGCTGGATCGCGTTGAACCAGCGGGCGAACGCAGCACTCAACCCGACCGCGATCTACCGCGACCCGATGGCCATGGACGACTACCTGTCCGCACGCCCGGTCACCACGCCGTTCGGGCTCTACGACTGCGACGTCCCGTGCGACGGTGCCGTCGCGGTCATCGTCTCCGCGGCCGAAACGACACGCGATCTCGCCCGTCCCGCCATCCGCGTCGAAGCGGTCGGGACCCAAATCGTCGAGCGCATCGAGTGGGACCAGAGCACCCTCACGCACGAACCGCAGGTCCTCGGGCCCGCAGCGCACCTGTGGACACGCACCTCGCTCCGTCCGGAGGACGTCGACGTCGCCCAGTTGTACGACGGCTTCAGCTTCAACGCCCTGTCCTGGATCGAAGCACTGGGCTTCTGCGGGATCGGCGAAGCGAAGGACTTCCTCGACGGAGGAAAGAACATCGCGCGCGACGGCATCCTCCCGCTCAACACGCACGGCGGCCAGCTCTCGCACGGCCGCACCCACGGCATGGGCCTCGTCCACGAAGCGGTCACACAGTTGCGCGGCGAAGCGGGCGACCGCCAGGTTCGCGATGCGCGTGTCGCCGTCGTCAGCAGCGGCGGGCTCACCCCGGGCAGCGCGATGCTGCTCCGGAGCGAGTCGTGATGGCCGCTCACCCCCGCACCTCACCGATCGAGGAGGCCCGCGTCGACGGCGCGGGAGGCGTCTCACCCGTCTCTCGCGTCGTCGATGTCGAGGGCATCCCGATGTCCGGCCTCCTGATCGAGGCGGATGCACCCCGTGCCGTGATCGTCGCGCTGCACGGTGGTGCCGCCCGGTCCGTGTACTGGGATTGCCCCGACCATCCGGAACTGTCGCTGATGAGAGAGGCGGTGGCGCAGGGATTCACCGTGCTGGCGCTCGACCGTCCGGGTTACGGGTCTTCCCGCCCGCATCACGAGGGCATGTCCGAACCCGCTCGCCGGGTGGAGCTTGCGTTTGCGGCGATCGACGCTTTCCTCGGCTCGGGATCGCGCGGTGCCGGTGTGTTCCTCTGGGGACATTCCGTCGGCAGCGAGTTGACGATGCGGATGGCAGTCGACGATCGCAACGGCGACATCCTCGGCCTCGAACTGTCGGGCACCGGACGCGAGCATCACGCGCTCGCGGCCGACATCTTCGGCACCAAGGATCGGTACGCGAACGCCCGCGGCGTCGGCGAACTGCTCTGGACCCCGGCCGATCTCTACCCGGCCGACATCATCGGCGGCGCGAAGATCGCGTCGTCCACCCCGGCGTACGAGGGCGTCGTGACGGCGTCCTGGCCCCAGGAGAACTTCCCTGCACTCGCCGCAGAGGTCCGGGTACCGGTGCACTTCACCGCGGCCGAGTACGAAAAGGTCTGGCGCAACGACCCGTCCGCTCTCGACGACGTTGCGGCGATGTTCACGGAGGCACCCCGCGTGCAGGTGCAGGTAGAGCCGTCGGGTGGGCACAACCTGAGCATCGGTTACGCCGCGCCCGCCTACCACCGTCGCGTGATCTCGTTCCTCGAGGAGTGCATCGAGGGCCGCACCCGGCCGGCGGATTTCAGGTCATGACCACCACGAACGGTAAGGAGGTTCGGTGATGCGTGTCGGATTCATCGGGCTCGGAAGTCAGGGCGGGCCGATGGCCCGCCGTATCGTCGAAGCAGGCTTCGAGACCACACTGTGGGCTCGCCGGCCCGCGTCCCTCGAACCGTACGCCGACACTGCCGCCACCTACGCCGAGTCACCGGCGAAGCTCGCGGCGGTGAGCGACCTGGTGTGCCTGTGCGTGGTCGGTGACGACGACGTCCGGCAGATCGTCGCCGGGGAGAACGGGCTCCTCGAAGGACTCCGTGAAGGCGCCGTGATCGCGATCCACAGCACGATCCACCCGGATACCTGCAGGGAACTCGCCGAGATCGCCGGCACACGCGGTGTTTCGGTCGTCGACGCGCCGGTCAGTGGCGGCGGAATGGGCGCGGCCGCAGGCACTTTGCTCGTCATGGTCGGAGGCGATGCCGAGACCGTCGAGAAGTGCCGTCCGGTGTTCTCGACCTACGGCAACCCTGTCGTGCATCTCGGCGATGTGGGAGCGGGCCAGGTCACCAAGCTCCTCAACAACCTGTTGTTCACCGCGAACCTGTCCGCCGCGGCAAGCACCCTCGAACTCGGTGCGGCCCTCGGGATCGATTCGGCGCGCCTGGGTGAGGTCGTCGCGAACGGCACCGCGAACAGCTTCGCCCTCGGACGCGTGGTGTCGGCCGGCGGGACACTCGACCGTATCGCGCAGCACGCGGGTGAACTTCTGCGCAAGGATGTGCGGCACATCGCGGAGATCGCCGACACAGCCGGCGTCACCCCCGGCGCCGCGCTGACCGCAGCCGACGCCACCCTCGAGATGATGGAGTATCCGCGGTGACCACAGTGCATTTCGTCGGCGCGGGCCGCATGGGCCTGCCCATGGTGGGGCGTCTCGTCTCGAACGGCCACGACGTGCGGGCTCTGGCGCGCAACGAGGAGACCCGATCGGCTCTCGAGTCGGCCGGGGCCCGGCCGGTGGCGGACATCTCCGACATCGGCGACGGCGCCGACATCGTCGCGGTCTGCGTCTTCACCGACGCCCAAGTCCGGCAGGTATGTCTCGACGACGGAGTGCTCGCTCGTATGCCACAGGGCTCGACCCTGATCGTCCACACGACGATCAGCCCTCGTTCCATCGAGACGTTGACCGCCGAGGCGGCCCCGTACGGGGTATCGGTCGTCGACGCTGCGGTCAGCGGTGGACCGCACGACATCGCGGCGGGTGCGCTGACCTTGTTCGTCGGTGGCCCGGACGAGGCCGTCTCTGCCGTGACGCCGGTGCTGAAGAGTTATGGTGACCCGGTCATCCACGTCGGACCCAGCGGCAGTGGCCAGCGGGTCAAGCTGGTCAACAATGCCTTGTTCGCGGCGGAGATCGGCCTGATGGCGGAGGCGGCAGAACTCGGCCGCCGGCTCGGCCTCGACGAGAAATCGCTCTTCGAGGCACTTCCGCACGCGAGTTCGTCGTGCAAAGTCATGGGCAACATCGCGATGCGCGGTTCCGTCGCGGAGTTCCGCAGCGCTGTCGGCGAGTTCCTGTCGAAAGACATTGCCGTCGTGCGTGCGACCGTCGCCGAACTCGGAGCCGACCTGGGCGTGCTCGATACCGCGATCGACGCGCGTACGTAAGTTGCGGCCCGGACGCCGGGGCGACGCACTCGGTGCGTAGCCCCGGCGTCCGTCTTCCGTTCAGAACACGTGAGATTCGCGATCCACCCAGTACCCGTCGCGCAGTCGGCGCTTGTACAACTTGCCGTTGGGGTCGCGTGGAAGCTCCGTGACGAAGTCCACCGTGCGAGGGCATTTGAAGGAAGCCAGCTCGTTACGGCAGAAGTCGATGAGCTCGGACTCGAGTTCCGGGCTTGCCGACGCCGGATCTGCCAACTGGACCACGGCTTTGACGGCTTCTCCCATTTCGTCGTCCGGAACGCCGATCACGGCGGCGTCGACCACCGCGGGGTGACCGACGAGGAGGTTCTCGGTCTCCTGCGGATAGATGTTCACTCCTCCCGAGATGATCATGAATGCCTGGCGATCGGTGAGATAGAGGTAGCCCTCGGCGTCGAGATATCCCATGTCGCCCAATGTCCGCCACCCCTGCTCGTTGGTGATGGACGCGGTTTTCTCGGGATCGTTGTGGTACTCGAACGCTCGACCGCCCGCGAAATACACCACGCCTACCTCCCCCGGGGGAAGCTCTCGACCGTCGTCGCCCACGATGTGGCACTCCTGCATCGGCCGGCCCACCGAACCGGGATGCGACAGCCACTCTTCGGGAGAGATCGCGGACGCGCCCACATCCTCTGTACCCGAGTAGTACTCGTGGATAATCGGTCCCCACCAGTGCATCATCTGCTGCTTGACGGCGACGGGGCAGGGGGCAGCACCGTGGACGACCTCCCGCAGGCTCGACGTGTCATACCGAGCGCGGATGTCGTCGGGCAGTTTGAGCAACCGCACGAACATGGTGGGGACGAACTGCGCGTCGGTGACCCGGTACTTCTCGATCAACTCGAGACACGTGCGCGCGTCGAAGTTCTCCATCACGACGACAGTGCCGCCGAGCCGATGCCAGGACATCGAGAAGACCAGTGGCGACGCATGATACAGCGGAGCGGGCGAGAGATAGACGACGTCCTGACGCGGACCGTGGCGCAGAAGACCACGGGCGATGAGAACGGGTGCGCACGAGGGATCACCGAGTGGCGTGCCCGGCCACGGTTTGCGCACGCCCTTCGGAAAGCCCGTGGTGCCACCCGAGTACAGCATCTCCCGGCCCTCGATTTCGGCCTCGAGGGGTTCGGCCGACTCGCTGCGAAGCACGTCGCCGTAGTGTTCGAATCCCGGGATCGACCCGCTCGCCGACACGAGCACCCGAATGGCACCGAGGTCGAGATTCTCGATCACCTCGGCCATTCCCTCGCTGCTGACGAGGGCGACCGCACCGCAGTCGCTCAGCACGTGCTGGACCTCACCGGCCCTGAAATGCCGGTTGATCGCCGTGTAGTACAGGCCTGATCTTTGTGCTGCCCAGCAGATCTCGAGGAACGGGCGGTTGTTCTCCATGAGGATCGCGATGTGGTCGCCGGGGCGCAGTCCCCGGGATCGGAGTGCTCGCGCGAACCGGATCGAACGCTCCTCGAGTTGCGCGTAGGTCACGGTCTCTCCGCTGGACGCCATGACGATCGCGGGCCGGTCCGGGTGGGCGCGCGCGTGGGTGCTCGGTATCAACAGTTCCTGGGTTTCGGTCACGGACTCTCGCCTTCTTCGTCGACCGCCGGCCCCCGCCGACGAAACGGAAACATTGTTCTCACACACTAGAACTTTGTTCTTGCTCTAGGTAGGTTCGGATTCACGGGTTTCCGGTTTTCTGGACCGACGCGAAAAGCAGGGATGTTCATATGGACGGATTGAAAGACAAAGTCGTACTGATCGCGGGTGCCGCAACCGGACTCGGCGCCGACTCCGCGCATCGCCTCGCCAGGGAAGGCGCCCGGGTCGTCGTCGGCGACATCGATGCGGAGGGAGCCGAGCGCACCGCCGCCTCCATCCGCGCAACAGGCGGTGAGGCGACCGCGGCGCAGTTCGACATCTCCGACGACGATTCCGTGCGGGCCCTCGTAGCGTCGACGGTGGACGGTTACGGCGGACTCGACGCGGTCCACATCAACGCCGGCGACATGTCCGCCGTCACCAAGGATTCCGACGTGGTGAGCATCGACCTCGACGTGTGGGACCGCACGGTCGCCGTCAATCTACGCGGCCACATGCTCGTCACGCGGCACACCGTTCCCCTGCTGCTCGAACGCGGAGGCGGTGCCATCGTCTACACCTCGTCGATCGCCTCGTTCACCGGTGATCCGCAACGGCCCGCATACTCTGCGACGAAGGCGGGGATCAACGCTCTCGCACGCCATGTCGCGTCGCGGTGGGGACGCGAAGGCATCCGCGCCAACGCGGTGACACCGGGCCTGATCCTGACCGACGAGATCCGGGAAGGCGCGCCGCCCGACCTGCTCGCCGGAATGCTCGCGCGCACGCGCAGCACCCGCCTCGGGGAAGCTGCCGATGTGTCGAGCATGGTCGCGTATCTGATGTCCGACGACGGGTCCTGGATCAACGGGCAGGTCGTCAACGTGGACGGCGGAACCGTCCTGCGTTGACGACCTACTCCGTCTCCGTGGCGCGCTGGTTCTGCTCGGCCGCGGCGTCTCCCAGCGAAACGCCGTGTGCCTGTTCGAGGTAGCGCACCACCGCGGTCTGGTCTGCCCCCGGTTCGAGGGCGTCGACCGCGGCATTCCAGACTCGGCCGATGGCCTCTCCCAGCACCGGCTCGATCCCCTGGTCGTGCGCCAGGTCGAGCGCGATGCCGATGTCCTTGCGCATCAACGCGGCGGCGAATCCGGAATCGAAGGTCCGCGACAGCACGAACTTCTCGTACTTCGTCTCGGTGGCCTGATTGCGGCCGCTCCCCGCGTTGAGCACCGCGAGAAGGGTTTCCGGCGCGATGCCGAACTTCCTGCCCACGAGCAAGGCTTCGGCCGCGACGAGGACATTGTTCGCGGCCAGCAGGTTGTTGAGCGCCTTGGCCGCGTGTCCCGAACCGACCGCACCGACGTGGATGATCTCCTGTCCGGTCTCCTGCAACAACGGGCGGACCCTGTCGACAACAGCGGTGTCACCACCGACCATCACGGCGAGGGCCGCCTGTTCGGCCTTCGCCACCCCGCCGCTGACCGGCGCGTCGACGACCGAAATCCCCTTCTCTCCGGCGATCCGGGCGAGGCGTTGTGTGCGCGTGGGCACGCTCGAGCCCATATCGATCAGCACGGCGCCCGGACGGAGATGCGCGAGCAGGCCGTCCTCACCCAGCACCACGGCGTCCACGATGTCGCTGGTCGGCAGGACCAGGATCACGGCATCACAGTCGGAGAAGTCGGCGAATCCCGCGGCACCGCTGACTCCGGAATGCTCGTCGACGAAACGCTGCTGAGAGTCGATGTCGGCATCGCGTACCACCAGTGGCCGGACGCTGCGCGCGAAGTTGCGCGCGATCGGGCGGCCCATAGCACCGAGACCGACGTGCCCCAGGCGGCGTACCGACGTCGCACTCATGCTGTCGCCTCCTCGGCGGAGGAGGTGCCGGACTCCGCTGCGTCGAGCGGTCCCAGTTGTTCCACGAGTGTCGCCTGGACGACCCGCATCGCGGCGAGTCCCGCCGGCGCGCCGACGTACGCGGTGGCGTGGAGTACCGCCTCGGATATCTCCCTGCGGGTCAGCCCGTTCCGGAGTCCCGCGCGCACATGGGTCGCAAGTTCGGTGTGCTGCCCGAGCGCGATGAGCAGTGACACCGTGACGAGGGACCGGTCGCGCCGTCCCAAGCCGTCGCGAGTCCACACACCGCCCCAGACGAACTCGCTGACGTAGCCCTGGAGGGCTTCCCCGTCCGTGCCCGCGTTGCGGGTCAGCGCCGCATCGACATACTCGTCGCCCAGCACATCCCTGCGTTCGGTGAGTCCGGCGTTGTAGACCGTCTCGTGTGCTGCGGCGACGCCGCTCCGCACGGTGGTGCCCTCTGGAGACATCGGTGATCCCTTCGTGGCCGGCGGCTTCAGAGCCGGGCCGAATCGAGTTTGACTGTGACGCATTTGACCTGGCCGTAGTGGTGGAGCGCTTCCACACCCTTTTCGCGGCCGTACCCGCTGTGCTTCCAGCCTCCGAACGGTGTCTGCACCGACCCGGTCGACCAGGTGTTGACGAAGACCTGGCCGGTGCGCAGGCGCCCGCTGACGGTGAGGGCACGCGAAATGTCCCTCGTCCATACGCCCGCGACCAACCCGTAGTCGGAGTCGTCGGCGATCGCGATCGCCTCGTCCGCCGTGTCGAACGGGATGACCACGACCACCGGACCGAAGATCTCCTCCCGGGCGATGCGCATCGCGTTGTCTACTCCGCTGTACACGGTGGGGTCGATGTAGAAGCCGCCGGACTCGGCGGCGAATGCCGACACCGTGCCGCCGGTTTCTACACGCGCACCTTCCGATTCGGCGATCTTGAAGTATTCCTGCACCTTCTCGAACTGGTCTCGAGTGATGAGGGGGCCCATGTCGTGGCCGACGCGGATGCGGGACACCGCGTCCACCAGTCGGGTCACCACCTCGTCGTGCACGTCGCGCTGCACGAGAAGGCGGGTTCCGGCCGAGCACACCTGCCCCGCATTCGCGGTGAAACCCTGCACCGCTCCCGCCACCGCCGCATCGATGTCGGCGTCGGCGAACACGATGTTCGCGGATTTGCCGCCCAGTTCGAGGGTGGCCGGGATGACCCGGTCGGCCGCGATACCGGCGATCACGCGTCCGGTGGGCACCGAACCGGTGAAGGCAACCTTGGCGACATCCGGATGATGGACGAGCGCCGCCCCGGCTTCGGCTCCCGTACCGAGCACCACGGTGAAGGCGCCCTCGGGGAAGCCCACTTCGGTGGCCAACTGCGCGAGCCGCACGCTGGAGGCGGAAGTGTTCTCGGAAGGCTTGACGACCACCGTGTTTCCCGCCGCCAGGGCGGGAGCGCACGCGCGTGCGGACTGGTTGAGGGGAAGGTTCCACGGGGTGATCACGCCGATCACACCGAACGGCTCACGAATGGTGAACACGTGCTGGTCGGGCGCCACATCCAGGGTTTCGCCCGCGGGCATGCCGACAAGCCCGCCGTAGAACTCGAAATAAGTCGCGGAATTCTCCACCTCCGCGAGCGCGACCTTCTCCGGCTTTCCGGTTTCGCTGATCTCGAGTGCCGCGAGGACCGATGCGTCGGCCCGCATCGCGCGGGCGAGATCGACGAGAAGCCGCCCACGAGAGAGCGCAGGAATGGCCAGCCATCGGGCGGTCGCCTTCACCGCGGCCCGCACGGCTGCGTCCACGTCGGCGGCATCACCTCGCGCGACCTGCCGTACGGTCCGGCCGGTCGCGGGATCGGTGACCGCGAGGTACTCACCGCCGGCGGGTGGTACTGCCGCGCCGCCGATCCAATGGTCGAGCGTCTCCATGATGTTGCCTTCCGGGAGTTGTCGAAGAACGCAGTCGTCTTCGAGTGCCGCGGCTATCGCGCCGCCGATGCTGTCTGCTGTCCGCCCGGGCGGGTACCGCTGTGCCGCCGTCGCGCAGAGCCCTCCGAATCTTGCCTCGTTGCACCCAACGGCGGCAAGGCATCCGGGGCGAGCAACGCACGGCGCTCATGGAGGAAGTCGTGCGGGTAGCCCAACGTTATCCCTGACGCGTCGTCGAGTTGCGCGAGGTGCGCGTCGTTCAGCACCACCGAGGCGGCACCGAGATTGTCCCGGAGTTGCGCAACGGTCCGGGCTCCGATCGAGACCATCGGTCCCCGGTGCCTCACCCATGCAAGCGCCACCTGCGCAGGCGAGTGCCCGAGTTCCTGTCCGATCGAGCGCGTCACCTCGAGCACGCGTCGCACACGGCCCGACAGCCGAGCCAGGCTCTCGTCGGTGTGCTCGCGTGCCAGGGCGCCGCGGGCGAGGGGACTCCAGGCACTCACCGCGAGCCCGAGTTCGTCCGCCATGGGCAGTAGTTCCCGCTCCGGCGTCCGCGCGACGAGCGAGTACTCGATCTGCATCGCGCAGAACGACGTCCACCCTCTGAGTTCCGCGATCGCGTCCGACCGGGAGACAACCCATGCCGGCGTGTTGGAAATGCCGAGGGCCAGGACTTTTCCCGAACGCACCAGATCGTCGAGTGCGCGGAGAGTTTCCTCCGCCGGTGTGCAGCGGTCCCATGCGTGCACCCACAGCATGTCTACGTAGTCGGTGCCCAGCCTCCTCAAGCTCGTCTCGACACTGCGCCGCAGACTCTTGCGGTTGCTCCCGCCGGAGTTCGCGTCGTGCGGGTCGGTCGGCAGTGTGTACTTGGTGCTCACGACCACGGCATCGCGCTCGGGGGCGATCAACCGGCCGAGGATCTCTTCGCTCGCACCGTTGGTGTAATTGTTGGCGGTGTCGACGAAATTTCCGCCGGCTGCCCGATATTCGTCGTAGACCTCGCGACTGGTCGCCTCATCGGCACCGAATCCCCATTCCGTTCCGAAGGTCATGGTCCCCAGGCACCACTCGCTCACACGGATACCCGAGGATCCGAGAACCCGTTGCGCCATCCCGCTCGACCGCTGTTCAGGCATCGTCGTCCACCACCCAGTTGACGAAACGGTGCAGCGGATACATGCCGTCGTGGGGTCCACCCATGCTGCCCTTCAGGGCGCTGCCCAGTCGCACGATGCGCTGGACCCCGGCAGTGGCGAGGAGGTCGCGGATCTCGGCCTTCCGTGACGCGGGGTAGACGCCGACGGTCTGCGTCGCGACTGTGGCGTAGGACGCGGCCTCGCGCATCGCCGCGACCGGGATGACGTTGACCGTCTTGTCGGTCGGGTGGAAGTCCACCATCTCCGGGGAGCGCACCACGAGACCACTACCGTCGAACGTCCCCCATACCCGGTATTCGGGTTCGAGGAATCGCATGCCCTCGACCGCGTCCCGGATTTCGGCGCCGGGCTTCGGCCCGAATGCTTCCGCGAAATCGCGGTCCACGCCCAGTCGCTCGTGCAGCAGCGCACAGAACCGGTCCACCTGCTCGTCGTCGCCTTCGACACAGATGTGGCGGGCCGCGAGACACGCATCCTGGTTGAAGATCGTGGCGTCGAGGGCGGCAAGTTCGGCCACCTCACGCAGTGTCTCCTCCGACTCGAACGCCTCACGTCCGACGATCGACATGGAAACCTTGGGGTCGAACGAGATCAGCTGGAACCCCGGACCCACATACTTCGCGGCGTTCTCGATGGCGGAGCCACCGCCCCACGCGACGAGTTTGTCGAAGTACTGCGAGCGGTAGAGCACGTTTTCGAGGGCCTCGTCACCGCCTCGCCAGTACACCGCGGACATCGAACGGAGCACGGGATGATCGGGAGCGATATCAGCCATCGTGCGCAGCACGGCCACGGTGGTGAACGGATCGGCAGACGGCATCTTGAAGAGGTTGATGCCTTTCGTCAGGGCCGCGTCGGCGATCGTGGTCATCGCGGCGCTCGGAGAGTTGCCGGCCATCATGTGGACCAGTCGCGGAGGGAACGCACGAACCCGGCTCACGCTGCCGTTCGGGTCGGTGCGTTCGGTCCAGCCGTCGAGGACGTCGAGACTCCCGAAGGTCCGTTCGAGCCGGTATTCGAGTGCCGCTCTGGTGAGGAACTGTCCCGGGCGAGCGAAGGTGTTCTCGATGATCCGGCGGGGCAATGCGCTGACCTGAACCGTCATCTCGAGTGATTCCTGGAGGTACTCGTTCTTCTCCAGAGTCAGGTACTGCGCGGTTTCGACCAGGAAGTCGATGATCTCCGAGACCGGAACGTCGAAAGCGGGTCCGACCTCCGAGCGTGGGGCGAACAGGCCGTTGTACTCGAGACGTGGGGTCACGAACGGCACACCGAAGTCGCGGGAAAGGTATTCGCTCTCCTCCCCCCAGATAAGTTCACCGCGGACGAAGTGCGGCACCCGGATCGTGGACGCGGGCGGCGCGGAAGCAGTTGTGGTCATGGTCGTCTCACTGTTCGATGAAGCCGCGGACGTACGCATCCATGGTTCCGGCGCACGTGATCTTGTCGTCGTTGCCCAGGTCCGAATATCGCGCGATATCGGGAAGAATCGTCTCGCCGGCGTGCCCGCACGGGCACACCCCCTGTTCGACGACGATGCGGTCGCCGGAGATCGTTCCGCCCCAACGTCCGTCGACGGTCAGGTCGAAGAAAGCTGCACGGCCTTCGACTCTTCCGTCCACGACGTCCGCGAGTTTTTCGCCGTCCTTGTCGAGTACGAACAGCACGAGTCCGTCGGGAACGTGGTAGCGCCCACCGAGGCACCGTGGCATGCGGAGGTTGAGTTCCTGCATGGAGTAGTAGTGGAAGAACCGCTCGGGCGCGATATTGAGCATTCCGAAGATCTGCTCCTGGTAATCCGCGGGCAGGGTGCTGCCCTTGAGTCCGCCGCCGACCGTCAGTGCGTTGGCGCCCGAAATGCTGCCTTCGCGGGCACCCTTCTCCCGGAGGATTTCCACCAGGCGGAACAGCTGTGTGAACTGGGCGTTGAAGAAGATCTCCTCGGTGGGCCGCGCAAGGATGTGGTCCGCCCAGTGGTGCAGGCGCCGTTCCTGTTCTGCCGCACGCCCGTGCGCCTCCGCCTCGAACGCAGCGATGTCGTCCGGGGTGGCGGTGCCGTCGGCCATGGCTCGTCGCATGGCTTGCAGCCGGGCCATATAGCGGTGGTGACCGACCGGCGGAGTGCCTTCGAACAACGGGATGCCGTCGGGACGGCGGTAGTTGTCGATGATCAGGTCGCGCATGGCGACGTGTGCGCTCTGCCCGGTATCGGGTCCGACGGGGATGACATGCCAGCGGCGTTCCGGCGGCATTCCGAGTTCGGTGAGCCCGTCGATCATGTTCTGCATGTTGGCTTCACGGTCGCGAACCGACTTGTTGAGGAAGGAACCTTTGCCGCTCGTCCCGCTCGAGCTGGACACGAGGTGGCCGGCCGCCTCGAGTGCCTCGATCCACTCGTCGACGTCGGAGACGCCGTGACGTCGACCTCGGTCACGCGGTGCGTCGACAGCGAGTCGATCCAGCGATTCATGCTCGACCAGCGGCCCTTGGCGATGAGCGATTCCGGGTAGCTCTTGTAGGTCGTGTGCGGGAACAGCAACGGAACCATGTCTTCGCGGGACGTGATGGCGGTGATGCCTTCTGCCTCGGCGCGCTGATGCAGCACAGGGACCTGACGGCGTCGCTCCTGAAACTTCGCGTCGATCGCTTCGATCACGTCGTTCTTGTCTTGCGTAAGTGACATTTCCCCTCCGGCGGTATGCGATTCCGGTAACCATACCCACGGGTCAAGTTTTCTGTCTATGCCCGGATTGCTTTGGCACACTGGCGGATATGACGAGTTCCACGGCCCCCGGCGAAGGCACGAAGCGAAACAAGGGCGGACGCCCCACAGCCGAACAGGCCTCGGATCTCGATCGCCGTATCCGGGAAAGCGCCCTCGAGCTGTTTCTGGAACACGGCTACGAAGGCACGTCCATGAACGGCATCGCGGCCGCAGCCGGCACGACGAAACCCTCGCTGTATGCGCGTTTCCCCACCAAGGAGGCGGTGTTCCGATCGGTCATGGGATGGGCGGTGCAGCGCACCGACTGGCCCTTCCCCGAACCGCCGGCGCCCCCACTCGACGACCTCGAGGCCGCGCTGACCGAGATCGCCACGACCGCGCTCCGGCGGGCGCTCGACCCGTCGATGGTTCGTCTCGAACAGGTCGCGATCGCGCACGCTTCCAGCTATCCCGAGATCGCACGCCGGACGTACGGACGCGGGGCATGGCCCCGGACGAAACTCGTCGCCGACCTGCTCCGGCACCATGCCGGGAAAGGCGCTGTCGACGCCGACGATCCGGAGATGCTCGCCGAGTTGTTTCTCGGTATGGCAACGAGCGCACCCGCCCGTCTCGCGTCGTTCGGCATCATCCGCACGCCGGCCGATATCGAATCACACACGCGCGCAGCGGTAACACTGTTTCTCCGGGGCCTGCGACCGGCGTGATCCTTGCGGCGGCCGTGCCCGCTCCGGGCAAGAGCCGCTTCAGAATGCCTGTGCTGCGATCTCGTCGAGGACCGGAAGCAGCACCTCGTCACCGGCGCTCGGAATGTCGACGACGACACGGTCGACCGGCATCTGCCGGAATCTCTCGAGCACGTCGGCGAGGTCGGGGCGGATCGCCTGCAGGACGGTCACGCGGATGTCGCCGGGGTCGCGGCCGACCCGCTCCCACTCCTCGCGGAGTTGTTTCAGATCACCCTCCAGCGTGTCGACCACGTGGTGCCCCATCGGGATCCAACCGTCCGCCCATGCGGCGACCCTGCGAAAGCCCACCGCGCCCGGGCGCACACCGAGCAGCAACGGAGGATGCGGGCGTTGCAGGGGTTTCGGCCCGACTCTGCTGGGAGAAAGCCGAACATGTTTCCCGTCGTACGCCGCTTCCTCGTCGGTCCACACACTCTTCATCAGAGCGATCTTCTCTTCGACCACCGCGTACTTGTCCCGAGCATCGAACCCGTGGTCCTCGAACTCGTCGTTGTTCCAGCCGAATCCGACACCGAGAACCAGCCGGCCGCCCGACATGACGTCGAGCGTGGCCACGGCCTTGGCATACGAGATCGGGTCGTGCCCACCGGGAAGCGCCGTGCACGTTCCGACGACGAGATTCGTCGACGCCGCGACGAAGGACAAACCCACGAGCGGATCCCACAAACCGAAGTAATGGTCGGGCACCGGACCGCCACCCGGGAACGGTGTGTTCCGCGCTGTCGGTATGTGGGAATGCTCAGGAACGAACAGGGATTCGAATCCTCGCTCCTCCGCAGCATGCGCGAGGCCCACGAGCGGCATCGATGTGTCGGTGCCACCGTAGTGGAGACCGACCCCCATGGTGGGGCTCATGCGTCCGCTCGTCGTCGCGCACTCGCGGCACACACACCGCCGTCGACGAGCACGTCGGTGCCGTTGACGAATCCCGCATCGTCGGACAGCAGGAACGCGACGACAGCGGCAAGTTCGTCGGCGTCGCCGGTCCTGCCGAGCGGTGTCATCTTCACCATCGCGCCGATTCGTTCGTTGTGCTCCGCCTCCTGCCGGCCCTGTGGCGTATCGATCATGCCGGGCGAGACCGAGCATGCCCGCGCTCCGACGGCACCGAGCCGAACCGCTTCGTCGCGCGCGAACTGCTGCACGCCGTATTTCGCCCACGCGTACGCGACGCCGGTGTGCTCCACCGCCTCACCCACCGATTCGCGCACACGATCGAGGAAGTCCTCGGCGAGCGGGTCCGACAGCACCGCGGTGATCTCCGGAGAGGCGTGGATCTGCCCGATGGTCGGCGCCATCGAGGCGAAGTACACCGAGGCGGTACCGGCGGTCGCCAGCGGACGCAACGCTTCCGCGAGCAGAGCCGTGCCGACGAGATCGACGGAGAAGATCCGGCGCCAATCGGCCATGGTGGGCGAGATACCGGCCGCATGCGCAACCGACCGGAGGGTACCGAGTTCGGCGACGCGGCGAGCGAGTCGCGCGAGGCCGTCGGCGTCGGTGACGTCGAGCACGAACGGTTCGACCCGGGTCCGTTCAGTCGACAACCCCTCGGCCGCGGCGGTCACCGTGGCCTCCTCCAGATCGATGAGCAGCAGCATGTCGACCGTGCCGACCATCCGCGCCGCACACGCGTATCCCATTCCGCGGCCGGCCCCGGTCGCAATCCCGACTGTTGTCACAGTTTTCGCCCCCTGGTAAGTGCGGTGTCGTGTCCGGCGTTCAGTGTTGCGGTGCCCAGCATCCCGACAACCCGGGTTCGGCTGCGCGGGTGACGAGTTCGACGAGCAGCCCTGTCCGGCTGCGCGCGAACGCGAAGAACAGTCCACCTCCGGGCGCGTCCCGCGTGGCCTCCACGGAGTAACCCTGCCGTTCGAGTTCGGCACAGTCCGCATCGACGTCGTCGGACCAGTACCCGAGGTGGTGCACCCCGGAGGTCGCCTGCCACATGGTTCCGGGGACGCTCGCAACGACTTCGATCCGTGGCGTCGTGACGGAATAGGAGCATTCGAGCGTCACCACGGCGTCGCCGGTCGGGAGTTTCACAGGTACAAGACCGCCCACTTGCGGCCCCCAGCTGTAACCGAGCAGGTCCGACAGCTCGTCACGTGCCGCCCCCGGGTCGTCCGCGACGATCCCGAAATGGAACAGATCCTCTGCCTTCACTGCCGCCTCCGAACGTAGGGGTTTCGCAACCACCCGAACCCGTGTAAGAATCGTATTCTGAGTTGCGAGAAAGATATTCTCACAGTTGGAGAGGAGGCACAATGGCGTGGGACTTCGAAACCGATCCCGAGTACCAGGAAAAGCTGGACTGGGCTGACGCGTTTGTGCGAAACGAGGTAGAGCCGCTCGACCTGGTGTGGGAGCACCAGCAGTTCGTGCCGCTCGACGGACTCCGCCGCAAGGCCATCGATCCCCTCAAGGAGCAGGTCCGGCAGCAGGGACTGTGGGCGACGCATCTCGGCCCCGAACTCGGCGGCCAGGGCTACGGCCAGCTCAAACTCGCGCTGCTCAACGAGATCCTCGGGCGGTCGTCGTGGGCACCGATCGTGTTCGGCTGCCAGGCTCCGGACACCGGTAACGCCGAGATCATCGCGCACTACGGAACCCCCGAGCAGAAGGCGCGCTACCTGCAGCCGCTGCTCGACGGGGAGATCTTCTCCTCGTACTCGATGACCGAGCCCCAGGGCGGCGCCGACCCCGCGCAGTTCCGGACCCGCGCCGTCAGGGACGGCGACGACTGGGTCATCAACGGGTGGAAGTACTTCTCCTCCAACGCGCGGACTGCGGCGTTCCTCATCGTGATGGTCGTGACGGACCCCGACGTCCCGGTGCACAAGGGAACATCCATGTTCCTCGTCCCCACCGACACACCCGGGGTCGAGATCGTTCGCAACGTCGGACTGTACGGCGAACCGATGAACGACGGCACCCACGCACTCATCCATTACAACGATGTGCGCGTGCCCCACGAGGCGCTCCTGGGCGCGGAGGGTCAGGCCTTCGCGGCGGCCCAGACACGCCTCGGCGGTGGCAGGATCCATCACGCGATGCGGACGATCGGCCTCGCACAGAAGGCCGTCGACATGATGTGCGAGCGCGTCCTGAGCCGGGAGACCGCCGGTAGCCGCCTTGCGGACAAGCAGACCGTGCAGGGCTACATCGCCGACTCGTACGCGCAGCTCGCCCAGTTCCGGCTGTTCGTGTTGAACACGGCATGGAAGATCGACAAGTACAACGACTACAAGAAGGTCCGCAAGGACATCGCCACCGCGAAGATCGTGATGCCGACCGTGCTGCACGACATCGCCTGGCGCGCAATGCAGGTGCACGGTGCTCTCGGTGTCACCAACGAGATGCCGTTCTTCAGGATGATCCACGGCGCCGCCGTGATGGGACTCGCCGACGGACCGACCGAGGTGCACAAGACCACGGTCGCCAAGCAGGTCCTCCGCGATTACGAGCCCACCGACGACATGTGGCCGTCGGAGTGGATTCCGAAGAAGCAGGAAGCAGCCCGGGCGAAACTCGCCGACTACCTCGAACTCGAAGTGGGAAACCAATGATCGATACCTCGCGACTCGCCGAATGGATGGACGAGCAGGGCCTGCCCGGCAAGGGTGCGCCGCTCGAAGCCGAGTACCTGTCCGGCGGTACCCAGAACGAAATCTACAAGCTCACCCGAGATGACTTCACCAGCGTGATCCGCATCCCGCCGGCTGCGGCACCCGCCGACCGCGACAAGGGAATCATGCGGGAGTGGCGCATCATCCAGGGCCTCGACGGCACCGATGTCCCACACACCGAAGCCGTCGCGGCGTGCGAGGACAAGTCCGTCCTGGGCCGGTCGTTCTACCTCATGGGATACGTCGACGGATGGTCGCCGATGGATCACCGGGAGGCGTGGCCGGCACCCTTCGACACCGATCTCGACGCGCGCGCGGGCCTGGCCTATCAGCTCGCCGAGGGCATCGCGTTGCTCTCGAAGGTCGACTGGAAGGCTCAGGGCCTGCAGGACCTCGGCCGCCCCGAGGGTTTCCACGACCGTCAGGTCGACCGCTGGACCGCGTTCTTCGAACGGATCAAGGGACGTGAGATCGAAGGTCTCGACGTCGCTACCAAGTGGCTGCAGAACCATCGCCCGCTCGACTACATCCCGGGTCTGATGCACGGCGACTACCAGTTCGCGAACGTGATGTTCCAGCACGGGGCGCCCGCGAAACTCGCCGCCCTCGTGGACTGGGAGATGGGCACGGTCGGCGATCCCAAGCTCGACCTCGCCTGGATGGTCATGAACTGGCCCGAGGACATGAACTCGCCGAGCGCCGCCGAGGCTACCTACGTCGACCTCCGGGGAATGCCGAACCGGTCCGACCTGGTCCAGCACTACTCGGAGATCTCCGGCCGCCAGGTCGACGACCTCGACTACTACCTCGTGCTGGCCAAGTGGAAGCTCGCGATCGTCCTGGAGCAGGGTTTCCAGCGTGCAGGTGACGACGTGAAACTGCAGTCGTACGGGCCGGTGATCGTCGACCTGATGAAGTCGGCCGCCGACCTCGCCGAATCCACGGAGTACAAGGGATGACCGCAGCAGCAGTCGAGGGGCTGATTCGTGAGCAGCACGGCCCCATCCTCGTGCTGCGCATCGACCGCCCCGATGCCCGCAATGCACTGACCGGCGCGGTGATTCGCGGCCTCGGTGCCGCGGTCGCGGACGCCGAGCGCGATCCGGAGATCCGTGCCGTCGTGCTCACCGCTACCGGGGACCGCGCGTTCTGCGCCGGGATGGATCTGCGGGCGTTCGCGAGCGGCGAGGACATCGGTCTCGGGTCCGATGAGGCTGCTGCCGCCTATGCGCGGCTCTGCCAGGGAAAGCTCGGGATACCGGTGATCGGTGCCGCCAACGGCAGCGCGGTGGGCGGAGGGCTCGAACTTCTCCTCGGGGCCGACATCATCGTCGCCTCGTCTGCGGCGAAGTTCGGTCTGCCCGAGGTCAAGAGGGGTCTCTTCCCGGCCGGCGGAGGAACTTCCATCGGGACGCGTATTCCGATCGGCGCCGCACTCGAGATCGCCCTGACCGGCGATCCGATCACCGCGCAACGCGGGTACGAACTCGGGTTGATCAACGCCGTGGTCGAACCCGACGAGGTGCTGAACACCGCTCTGGACTACGCGCGCCGCATCGCTGCGAACGCACCTCTCGGACTCGCCGCGGTCAAGGAACTCGTACGGTCCTCGCTGACCGATCCCGAGTATGCGTCGGAACGGCTCGGATACTGGCAGTCCCTGGTGTTCGCCAGCGACGATGCCAAGGAGGGCGCTGCGGCGTTCATGGAGAAGCGAGCGCCGGCCTGGCAGGGGCGATGAGCACCGTGCGTGCGGCGGTCTGTGCGGAGTACGGGCCACCGGAGATCGTCGAGATCCGGGATCTCCCGTCGCAACCACTCGCGCCCGGGCAGGTCCGGGTGCGGGTGGGTGCGGCGGCGGTGAATTTTCCCGACGTGTTACTGGTCGCGAACAAGTACCAGATCAGCGTGCCGCCCCCGTTCGTTCCGGGTAGCGAGTACGCCGGCGTGGTCACCGAGATCGCGGGCGACACCGGGGAGTTCATCGTCGGAGACCGGGTCACGGGCACCAGCCTGGTCGGAGCCTTCACCGAAGAAGTGGTGGCGCCGGCGGCATCGCTGAAGGCGATTCCCGACGGGATCGACGACCGCACGGCTGCGTCCTTCGGCGTAGCCCATCGCACCGCGTACCACACGCTCCGGTCGGTTGCCCGGCTCCAGCCGGGCGAGCGACTGGTCGTGCTCGGCGCCGGAGGCGGTGTCGGTCTCGCCGCGGTCCAGCTGGGTGTCGCGCTGGGTGCGTCCGTGACTGCTGTCGCGTCGTCGCAAGACAAACTCGCGGTCGCCGAGAAGTACGGGGCCGAGCACCTGATCGACCACCGGGCGGGCGATCTGCGTGGCGCCCTGAAGCAGATGCTGCCGGAGGGAGCAGATGTCGTAGTGGATCCGGTCGGCGGCGACCTCTCGGTACCGGCACTCCGGTCCCTCGGACGCGGCGGCCGATTCGTCACGGTGGGCTATGCGTCGGGCACGATACCGGAGGTTCCGCTGAATCTCGTTCTGGTGAAGGGCCTTCGCATCATGGGATTCCAGTTCCAGGACCTCGATCCCGATGAATACCGGCGTAACGAGGCAGAACTGGTCGACCTGCTGATATCCGGCCGGGCGGTACCCCACATCGGAGCGCACTACCCGCTCGACGAGGCTTCCCGCGCCCTGCGTCACGTGGCGGACGGTCTCGCGATCGGAAAGGTCGTGGTGGATATCGCGCGGTGACCCTGCGCGAAAGGTCCCCACACGACGACACGGCCCGAATCCCAGGGAGGTTCGGGCCGTGTCGTGTTCGTCAACGAATGCTGGTGAGGGTACCTGTCGCCGACATCGATCCAATTCCGTCGGTACGGAAGGACTCGGTGAACCCGACGTCGACGGGTGCGTTCGTCGCAGCCTGAAGTGCGTGCGCCTTGAAAACTCGTGCCGCTCTGCTCAACCGGTGCTGCGTGGAACCGAACCGGGAGTCGAGCTCGGAAGGAACGCCTTCGCCCCACATCGTGATCGTGGTGGGATGCTTCGCCAAGGTCTCGAGCAGCCCCTGACGGATCCGTGCGTCGGCTTCGTAGAGATCTGTCGCCACCGCGACGGTGTCGGGCATCGGACCGTGCGGGGAACACTCCAGTGCCGATTCGAGGTCGACCGTGGTGGCACCGAGGATCTCGAGGGGCCGGATATCGGCATTTCCGGGCACCAGGACGACGACCTCCCAACCCGCGGCCACCTGGTCGTACAGCCACCCGCCGGTGTATCGCACTGCGTCGGCGACACGAGGCGCGACGACTGCGAGTCGCCTCCTCAGAATGTGCTTGCGTGCATGAGCTGTTGCTCGAGAGACCGTGTGTAGTCCTCGAAGATCTCGGTCAGAGGGAGCGAACGATCGAGTAGCCATGAGGTTTCCATTCCGTTGAGGAAAGCGACAATCTCCACCGCTTTGACGGCTGGGTCCAGATCCGTTCGGTATCGTCCGGCGCACTGACCGCGCCGGATCCCGGCCTCGACCGTGTCGAGTGCCGCTCGATATCGACCGAGTAGGCGATCGTGCAGTGGCGCATCCGGTTCGAGGTTCTCCACGAGGAGCACCGCGTACATCCCCACCAGATCGGGAGAGTCCCGGAAGCGACCGGGGATCTTCATGATCTGTTCGATGAGATCTCCCGAGCGGTCCACACGAGCAAGGTCGTCGGCATCCCGTGCGTCGAGCACGGCATGCAACAACTCGGTCTTCGAATCGAAGTGATGCAACAGACCCGCCGGGCTCAGCCCTGCGGCCCGGGCGATCTGAGCGACACTCGTGCTCCGCCACCCGTTCCTCGCCAGTAACCGTTGGGCGACGCCGAGAATTTGCGCCCTCCGATCCTCACCCCTGGCGAGGAGCGTGTCGTACGCACGGTGTTGCACCCTTGCTTCGCCCTCCTCGTCGACCAAACCTACCGAACACACATTAGGTCGGTTTGGTCCCATGTGACAAGGGTCTCATCGAGTTTATTTTGCAACTCACGTCACAGCGTCAGTGATCCATCAGCTCGACGATCGTGGCGTTCGCGGTCCCACCGCCTTCGCACATCGTCTGGAGTCCGTACCGGAGTCCCTGGTCACGCATGTGATGAATCATCCTCGTCATCAGCACCGCACCCGATCCGCCGAGCGGGTGCCCGAGCGCGATGGCACCTCCCAGTGGATTCACCCGCCCGATGTCGGCGCCGGTTTCGGCAAGCCAGGCGAGCGGCACCGACGCGAACGCTTCGTTGACCTCGAAAACACCCACATCCCCGAGCGCGACACCGGCTTTGCCGAGCACCTTCTCGGTCGCCGGGATCGGGCCGGTGAGCATGAGAACCGGATCGGCGCCGGCGACCGCACCGGCGCGGTATCGCACCAGCGGCGTCAGTCCCAGCTCGCGAGCCTTCTCAGGCGTGGTCACGAGCAGGGCGGCCGCGCCGTCCGAGATCTGCGACGAGTTGCCGGCGTGGATGACTCCGTCCTCGGCGAAAGCAGGCTTCAGCCCGGCGAGCTTGTCCACCGTGCTTCCGCGGCGGACGCCTTCGTCCGCGGAGACCGATCCGTTGTCGGTGGCGACCGGCACGATCTGCCCGTCGAACGCTCCGCGATCCTGCGCCGCAGCGGCACGCTCGTGCGAGAGCACCGCGTACTCGTCCAGGTCGGTCCGCGAAAGACCCCACTTCTGCGCGATCTTCTCCGCCGAAATCCCCTGGTTGAACGCGAAGCCGTCATAGCGGGCCAGCGCCTGGGGACCGTAGGGCATACCGGTGCCGCGCGCAGCACCGAGCGGCACCCGGCTCATCACCTCGACCCCGCCTGCGACGACCACATCCTGCTGACCCGACATCACGGCTTGGGCCGCAAAATCCAGTGCCTGCTGGCTCGAGCCACAGGCGCGGTTGACGGTGGTGCCCGGGATGGATTCGGGCCATCCGGCGGCGAGCACCGAGTAGCGCCCGACATTGCTGGACTGGTCGCCCACCTGCGACACGCAACCCCACACCACGTCGTCGATCACGGTGGGATCGATACCCGTTCGCTCCGCAAGAGCCCGAAGGATGTGCGCCGACAGATCTACCGGGTGCACCCCCGCCAGTCCTCCGTTGCGTTTACCGACCGGGGTACGGATCGCCTCGACGATGACAACTTCACGCATCTTCTTCTCTTCCATTCGTATCCGGTTGTTGCCTCACGCCTGACGCACCGGGCGCAGACTTCGCGGCGGCGGCGCCACCGATCGCCCAGCGACCGGTGAACCTCGCGTCCCGTTTCTCCGCGAAGGCGGCGAAAGCTTCGGGTGCATCCGCGGTGGCGAAATTGACCGCCTGTGCGCGGGCCTCCCCGGCAAGCGATTCACGGAGGGTGCGATCGGCCCCCTCGTTCAGCAGCGCCTTGGTCTGCGCGAGCGCCACCGGCGGACCCGCGACGAGACGGCCGGCGAGGTCGTCGACGAACGCGTCGATCGTGTCTTCGGGCTCGACCCAGGTCACCAGGTTCAGCCGATGGGCGTGTTCCGCGTCGATCGTCTCGGCGAGCAGAGCCAGCCTCTTGGCCTGTTGCAGGCCGACCAGCTTGGGCAACAGCCACGATCCGCCGAGGTCCAACGACAGCCCGCGTCGCGAGAAGATCTGCGAGAACGTGGATCTCGGAGTCGCGACAACGAAGTCACACCCCAGCGCCAGATTCCATCCGGCTCCGACCGCCACACCGTCGATCTTTGCGATGGTCGGCACCGGAAGCTCGTGCAGAAGCAATGCGATGTCGGTGAGGACACGCATCTTGCGCAAAGGGTGCGCCCGACCGGGATTGGACAGGTCGGCTCCGGAACAGAACGCGCCGCCGGCGCCGGTCACCACAAGCACCCGCACCTCGGGGTCCTGACCGGCCTCGTCCAGGGCATTGCGCAGCGCATCCCACAAACCGCTGTCGAGTGCGTTCTTGCGGGCGGGCCGATTCAGTGTCAGCGTCCGCACACCACCGCGATCGTCGACGAGCAGTGACTCCCCGGCCGTCACCGGTTCTGCCTCGCAGCCGATTCCGGGAACCGGTACGCGGGGCCGATTGCACCCTCCGCACGAAGTTTCTCGATCTGATCCGACCTGAATCCGGCGTCGGCGAGCACCCGTGCGGTGTGTTCACCGAGGCCCGGAACAGCGCCCATCGGCGGGTCGAAGCCCGTGATCACCGGCGGTGGCAAGAGCGCGTCGATCGGACCGTTCGGCGAATCCACTTCGCGCCACCTGTCACGCGCCGTCAACTGGGGATGCACGAGTACTTCACTCGGCAGGTTGTATCGCGCGTTGCCGATCCCGGCCTCGTCCGCGACCTTCTGCACGTGGTCGAGCGGGTACTGTGCGCACCACTGCGAGATCGCCTCGTCGAGAACCGCCCTGTTCTCACATCGTCCGGTATTGGTGCGGAAACGCTCGTCGTCGGCGAGATCGTCACGTCCGATGATCTCGCGTGCGAGTCGCTGCCACTCCCGGTCGTTGGTCGTACCGAGCACCACGGTCTGGTCGTCGGCCGTCCGGTACGCACCGTAGGGCGAGACCGCTGGTGAACTCATCCCGCGCGGTTGCTGATCCACACCCGAGTACCGCGTGTAGGTGAGCGGATATCCCATGATCTCGGTCATGGTGTCGAACAGACTCACGGACACCGAGGTCAGCGCCCCGGCACGTCCACGATGCCGTTCCCTTCCGCACAGCAACGCGAGAATCGACACGGCCGCATACAGACCCGTGCTGATGTCGGCGACGGGAGGACCCGGTTTCGCCGGCATATCGGGGAAACCGGTCACCGCGCACGCGCCCGACTCCGCCTGCACGAGCAGGTCGTACGCGCGCTTGTGGGACAGCGGTCCGCCCTGGCCGTAACCGTCGATCTCTACAGCGATCAGATCGGGGTAGCGCTCCGCCAGCATTTCCCGCGAGATGCCCAGTCGCGCAGTGGCTCCCGGAGTGAGATTCGACACGAGTACGTCGGCACCGGCCAGCAGCGTGTGCAAGGTTGCGATTCCGGCGTCCGACTTCAGGTCGATCGTGACGGATTCCTTGCCCCGGTTCGCCCACACGAAGTGCGCGGCCATACCGTTGACGACGTCGTCGTAGTCGCGGGCGAAATCACCGCCCCGAGGATTTTCGATCTTGATGACCCGCGCCCCGAAGTCGGCGAGCGTGCGAGTACACATCGGCGCCGAGACGGCCTGCTCGAGCGTCACGACCGTGACCCCCGACAGCGGGCCCTCCGGGCTCGTCGGGTCGGACATCACATCACCATGCCACCGTCTACCGGCAGCACCTGGCCGGTGATGAACGACGCGGCGTCCGTGGCGAGGAACACGAAGGCACCAGCGACCTCCGAGGGCTCGGCCCAGCGTCGCAGGGGAATTCGGTTCAGCATGGTCGCGGCGAACTTCTCGTTCGTGCGAATCGTCTCCGTCATCGGTGTCGCAGCGAGCGGGGCGAGCGCGTTGACGAGAATGTTCTTCCGCGCGAGCTCCCGTGCCAGCGACTTGGTCATTCCGATGATGCCGGCCTTCGCGGCCGAATAGTTCACCTGGCCGAGAGTGCCCGTGATTCCGGCGGACGAGGTGACGTTGATGATGCGTCCGGTGCCGTCCGTGGCCAGGAAAGGAAGCGCTGCCTGCGAACAGGTGAAGGCGCCGAGCACATGGATGTCGTGGATGCGCTGGAAGGATTCGGTGCTCGTCTCCGCGAACATCGCGGGATCGGTGACACCGGCGTTGTTGACCAGAATGTGCAGCACGCCTTCGGTGAAGCCGGCGGCCCGCGCAGCCGCAGAGTCGGCGGCGGCCCGGTCGCGAACATCCAGTGCGGCACTGTCTGCCTTGCCGCCGTTCTGCGAAATCCGCTCGGCCACAAGCGCAGCCGCATCACCGTCCACGTCGGTGACGAGAACTGCCGCACCGGCCGCGGCGAGGGCCTCCGCCACCGCGGACCCGATGCCACCTGCCGCGCCGGTGACCAGCGCCGACCGTCCGGTGAGGTCGAAAAGGTTGTTCTTCTCCGCCATCAGTAACTCCTCGGCAATCCCAAAACGTGTGAGCCCAGGAAGTTCAGGATCATTTCCTGGCTGATCGGTGCAATGCGCATGACGCGTGCCTCGCGGAAGTAGCGCGAGACGTTGTATTCCTCCGAATACCCCATGCCGCCGTGCGTCTGCAGAGCGCGGTCCGCAGCGGTGAATCCCGCGTCGGCACAGAGGTATTTCGCTGTGTTGGCTTCCCTGCCACACGGCTTTCCGTTGTCGTAGAGCCATGTTGCCTTGCGGAGCACCAGTTCTGCGGCGTCGAGCTGTGCCAGCGAATCCGCGAGGGGGAACTGGATGCCCTGGTTCATTCCGATGGGCCGGCCGAACACTTCGCGTTCGTTGCCGTACTTGACGGCTTTGTCGAGTGCCACCCGCCCGATACCGAGGGCTTCGGCCGCGATGAGCATCCGTTCGGGGTTGAGACCGTCGAGAAGGTAGCGGAAGCCCTGGCCCTCTTCGCCGACGCGATCCTCGACCGGAATGTGCAGGTCGTCGATGAACAATTCGTTCGACGTGACGGCGTTGCGTCCCATCTTCCGGATGGGCCGGATGTCGACCTTGCTGCGATCGAGGTCTGTCATGAACAGGGTCATGCCGTCGGTCTTCTTCTCGACCTCGTCGTAACGCTGGGTGCGAGTCAGGAGCAGGATCTTCTCCGACTCGGCCGCTTTCGAGATCCACACCTTGCGCCCGTTGACGACGTAGTGGTCGCCGACGCGCTTGGCGAAGGTGGTGATCCGCGACGTGTCGAGACCCGCACCCGGTTCGGTGACGCCGAAGCAGACGTGCAGGTCACCGTTCACGATGCGGGGCAGCGTCCGCGCCTTGAGTTCGTCGGACCCGTGCTTGACCACGGGTTGCATACCGAAGATGTTCAGGTGGATGGCGCTTGCGGCGTTCATACCGCCTCCCGAACGCGCCACCTCCTCGAGCAGCAGGGTCGCCTCGGTGATGCCGTAACCGTGTCCGCCGTATTCTTCGGGCATCGTGATGCCCAGCCAGCCGCCGTCGGCCATCGTCTTGTAGAACTCGGACGGGAACTCGTGGGCGAGATCCTTTTCCATCCAGTACTGGTCGTCGAACTTCTTCGTCAGTTCGGCGACCGACGAACGGATCAGTTCCTGGTCCTCGGTGAGGTCGAAACTCATGCCTCCCATGACTGTCCCCTCACGTCCGATCCGCACGGCCGTGCGAGCACGCGGGCACGACGGTAGTGCCGCGCAGTCTCCCGACAGCTTCGGAATTGTTCGGATTCACCGATCTCGCGGTGACTGCGTACCTGGACGCTCACTTCGTGCCCTTCTGCGATTCGTGCACCGGCTGTGCACCGTTCCCGGGAATGTGCTCGACGGTTTTCGAGCACCACTTCGAACGCACCGACTCGGATCGGTCAGTCGGATGCCGGCAATGCCTGTGCCGACTTCACGGCCATGGGAACCCCGGCGTAGCTGAGTTCTCCTGCGCCCGGGGAAGTGCAGAGCACCTCGACCGTGTCGCCGGCGTCGACGTACCGCTTGCCGAGCAGTGTCCCGGTGCCGCTCGCCGGTGCCGACGGCCGGCCGGGAGATGCCGGGATCATGGCCTCTCCGCCACAGGCGAACTCCTGCACGCCTTCCGAGGGAACCCGGACGACGACGATTCTCGTCGAGCAGGTGGTGCTGGCGAGCTGCTGACCGGGGCGGAGCGGTGAAGGTGTGGTCACGGCGTACCTCTCTGTCGATCGCTCGGACACCGAGCGTGGGTTCTGCGAGTGCGCGAACATCCGGAAAGCCCGGGCCTGGGTGCCGCATTCCACGGCACCCCCGAGCACGAGCGGCACAGAGCAGCGGTTCGAGCAGCTCAATACGAGGAAACTATCTTCTCTTATCCGGAGAATCAACCTGTTCTCCCGGCAAACACCACTAAGCGGAGCGACCTCCTTTATCAGACCTCGCGCGACGTGCGCGCGCGGGGAGAACCGTTCGACACCCCGGTGACCTGCGGCTACATCCCGCGAATCGTGGGTGTTTGACACCCGGCGCGAGGCATGGAAACCTATCGATCAGAAATGAGAATGTGATTCTCCGAGAGGGAGGAGGCTGGGAGTGGTCCTACTGCCCCCACTGCCGGCAGATCGATGGGACGACAAGGTTGATGCCGCTTTGAAAGGGCTCATGCCCCGGGATATGCGGAATCCGGAACGCGCAGGTGTCGCAATGGCGACGCTCGTGAACCATCCGGAACTGACGAAGGCATTCCTCGGGTTCAGTGTGCATCTGCTCTTCCGGTCCACGCTGCCGCCCCGCCTGCGCGAACTTGCCATCCTTCGTACCGCACATCTTCACGAATGCGAGTACGAGCGTGAGCATCACAAAGTCATTGCGACGGCAGAAACCGACCTGACCGCAGACGAAATCTCCGCAGCGCTGGACGGCAAGTCGGACGATCCCTTCGAGAGCACGCTGCTCGAGGCGGTCGACGAGCTACACGAGTCCTCGCGGATTTCCGAGCGGACATGGACGGCACTTTCAGCCCGTCTCGACACCAAACAACTCATGGACCTGATCTTCACCGTAGGTGGCTACAGCCTGATGGCGATGGCGTACAACACCTTCGGTATCGAGTTCGAAGACGAAAGGTAGAAAGCCTTGCCCCACTTCACCAAACCGGCCGAGGGAAGCTGGACCGAGCACTATCCCGAACTCGGTACCGCCCCGGTCGACTACACCGACTCCATCGACCCCGAATTCTTCGAAGCCGAACGCGAAGCCATCTTCAAAAAGACCTGGCTCTACGTCGGACGCGTCGAACAACTCCCCCGCACCGGCAGCTACTTCACCAAAGAACTCCCCTCCGCCGGCCCCGGAACCTCCCTGATCATCGTCAAAGGCAACGACGGCAAGATCCGCGCTTTCCACAACGTCTGCCGCCACCGCGGCAACAAACTCGTCTGGAACGACTTCCCCCAGGAAGAAACCGCCGGCAGCTGCAAGCAGTTCACCTGCAAATACCACGCCTGGCGCTACAGCCTCGAAGGCGAACTGACCTTCGTCCAGCAAGAAGGCGAATTCTTCGACCTGGACAAGAAGGACTACGGCCTCAAAGACGTCCGCTGCGAAACATGGGAAGGGTTCATCTACATCAACCTCGACCCCAACGCCATCGCACTGGTCGACTACCTCGGCGACTACGCCAAAGAACTCGAAGGCTACCCCTTCGACAAGATGACCGAGGTCTACAGCTACCGCTCCGAAATCGGCGCCAACTGGAAGCTGTTCATCGACGCCTTCGCCGAGTTCTACCACGCACCGATCCTGCACATGAAGCAAGCGGTCAAGGAAGAAGCCGAAAAGCTCGCCGGCTACGGCTACGAGGCCCTGCACTACGACCTCCAGCCCCCGCACTCGATGATCTCCTCCTGGGGCGGCATGGCACCGCCGAAGGACCCCAACATGGTCAAGCCCATCGAACGCGCCCTGCGCTCGGGCCTGTTCGGACCCTGGGACAAGCCCGACATCGAGGGCCTCGACGAACTGCCCAAGGCACTCAACCCCGCCAACTTCCACAGCTGGGGCCAGGACAGCTTCGAGTTCTTCCCCAACATGACCCTGCTCATCTGGGAGCCGGGCTGGTACCTGACCTACAACTACTGGCCCACCGCTGTCGACAAGCACATCTTCGAAGCAAGCCTGTACTTCGTCCCCCCGAAGAACGCCCGCGAGCGCCTCGCACAGGAACTCGCCGCAGTCACCTTCAAGGAATACGCCCTTCAGGACGCCAACACCCTCGAAGCCACCCAAACGATGATCGGCACCCGCGCGGTGACCGAATTCCCCCTCTGCGACCAGGAAATGCTCCTGCGCCACCTCCACAAAACCGTCGCAGACTACGTCAAGGAGCACCGCGATGCCGCTGCCAACTGAGTTCTCCGACCTCGAGCCCTACGCCGACTGGGCCCTGGCCACCGAACCCGAGCGCTACGCCAAGCGCCTCGCCTCGACCATGCCCGAAATGCAGCAGTTCTACGACGCCGCCTTCGCACGCCTGGAAGACGCCATCACCTACTGCGACAAGTTCGACCTCGACGACCTGCCCGACGACGCACGCAGCCTCATGCACCTGATGCAGTCGCTGGTCATGGTCTCCTTCCCCATCGAAGTCTGGAAACAGCCCCGCGTCCCCGACAGCGGCGCCGCCTGGGCCACCATCACCAAAGAACCGGTGATCTGACCCCACCGCCGATGCCTGCAGCGCCCGCATCCGTGCACCGACCCCATCGGGTCGGGGTACGGGTGCGGGCTTTTGTTGTTTGCCACAAATACTGGCGTCCTTTCTGATCATCCATAACAGAGTCCGAAATGTACGATAGCTCCCGAATTTCGGAGTCAAGATCAACATGGTTGGATGTGGACCAGATCCTGGTCGGCTACCCGTCTTCCCGACAATGGCCCCGGTTCCTCGCACCCCCGCAGCTCCACTTCTTCTGAGAGGAAGAACATGACCGAACTCGAGAAGCTGAACTTCTTCACCGACCCCTCCCTCGTGGGCGATCCGAGCCCGTACTACGACGCGATGCGGGAAAGTTGCCCGGTCAAGCGCGAGCCGCACCACAACGTCATGATGGTCACGGGGTACGAGGAAGCCATCCAGGTCCTGAATGACGAAGAGACCTTCTCTTCGTGCATCTCGGTGACGGGCCCGTACTCGGGATTCCCCCTCCCCACCGACAGCGACGACATCACCGACCTGATCGAAGAGACGCGCCCCAAGCTGCCCATGAACGACCAGCTGCCGACGATGGATCCGCCGCAGCACACCGACCATCGCGCTCTGCTGATGCGCCTGATCACCCCGAAGCGCCTCAAGGAGAACGAAGAGTTCATCTGGCGCCTGGCCGACAAGCTGCTCGACGACCTGCTGGCCAAGGGCTCGGGCGAGGTCATCAGCGAGTTCGCCGCGCCGTTCGCCATGCTCGTGATCGCCGACCTGCTCGGCGTCCCGGAGAGCGACCACCAGGAGTTCATCGAGGGTCTCAACCTGGTGATGAAGGACGGTATCTCGATCGGCAGCACAGAGGGTACCGAGCTCAAGCTCAACCCCATGGAGTTCCTCTACCAGAAGTTCGGTGCGTACATCGAGGACCGGCGCGCCAACCCGCGGGACGACGTCCTGACCGGTCTTGCCACCGCGACCTTCCCGGACGGCACGCTTCCGCCGGTCGACGACGTCCTGCGCATCGCGGCGAACGTCTTCTCCGCCGGCCAGGAGACCACGGTCCGCCTGGTGAGCTCCGGGCTCCGCATCATCGCCGAGGACCCCGAGCTCCAGCAGACGCTGCGCGAAGATCCCGAGCGGATCAACAACTTCATCGAGGAGACGCTGCGCATGGAGAGCCCGATCAAGGGCGACTTCCGGCTCTCCAAGGTTCCGGCCGAGGTCGGCGGCGTCGAGGTTCCGGCGGGCACGATCATGATGCTCGTGAACGGTGCCGCCAACCGCGACCCCCGCCAGTTCACCGACCCGGCCGAGTTCGATCTCGACCGCCGCAACGCGCGTACCCACATCGCGTTCGGTCGCGGCATCCACGCGTGCCCGGGCGCCCCGCTCGCTCGCACCGAGGCGCGGGTCGGCTTCGAGCGACTGCTCGAGCGGACCAGCAACATCACCATCTCGGAGAAGGTGCACGGCCCCGAAGGCGACCGCAAGTTCGACTACTTGCCCACCTTCATTCTTCGTGGTCTGCTCACCCTGAACCTTGACTTCACGCTCCCGGAAGCCGACGCGAAGTGAAGGTTTCCGTCGACGACGACTCCTGCCGCGGCCATGGCGTCTGTCTTGCTCTCTGCCCCGAGGTGTTCGATCTCAGCGACGGCGGGTACGCCGTGACCCTCGTGTCGGAAGTACCGGCCGAACACGAGGACTCGGTTCGCGAAGCTGCGGCGAGTTGCCCCGAACGCGCCATCACGATCACCTGATCCACTCGACTCGACGATAGGCGTCGGTCCGGACCGTAAGGTCCGGGCCGACGCCTTTTCTGTGTTCCGAGGAGCACCCCTACACCAGAGTTGTTGCTTCCCTTGCGCGGACGGGCGAGGTTTGATTCCCTTCGGGATACCGCCCGAAAACGCCACAAGGAGAGTCATGCCCAAGGGATACGTCGTTCTCACCGAAGCCGTCAAAGATCCCGAGGGGATGGGCGCCTACAGCGCAGCCTCCGCCCCTTCGCTCGGCCGCGGTGGTGCATCCGTGCTCTCCGTAGACGCCCGCCCGACGATTCTGGAAGGTCAGTGGCACGGCGACCGGACGGTCGTTCTCGAGTTCGAATCCGTCGAGGCCGCCCAGGCGTGGTACGACTCGGAGGAATATCAGGCGGCAGTCCCTCTGCGCCACGCCGCTGCCGACACCAACGCCGTCATCCTCGAGGGCTTCGAGATGCCGGCCCGCCCGTCCTGAACGGCGGCACCCCACCCCGCGCTCCCTGTAGTCGTAGGCCCGGACCTCTCGGTCCGGGCCTACATGCTTTCTCCCCGACGTCGAGTCGACCGTTGACGTGGTAGCGGTTGTGTGAAAATCTGATGCTCATGAATGAGAGCGTCATTCTCATTCAAGAGATCACACAGCGGGTGCGATCGGGTTCCGGGTTGCGGGCAGATGGTTCCGCACACGGTGACAAGTTCGAAGACGAAAGGTAGAAAGCCTTGCCCCACTTCACCAAACCGGCCGAGGGAAGCTGGACCGAGCACTATCCCGAACTCGGTACCGCCCCGGTCGACTACACCGACTCCATCGACCCCGAATTCTTCGAAGCCGAACGCGAAGCCATCTTCAAAAAGACCTGGCTCTACGTCGGACGCGTCGAACAACTCCCCCGCACCGGCAGCTACTTCACCAAAGAACTCCCCTCCGCCGGCCCCGGAACCTCCCTGATCATCGTCAAAGGCAACGACGGCAAGATCCGCGCTTTCCACAACGTCTGCCGCCACCGCGGCAACAAACTCGTCTGGAACGACTTCCCCCAGGAAGAAACCGCCGGCAGCTGCAAGCAGTTCACCTGCAAATACCACGCCTGGCGCTACAGCCTCGAAGGCGAACTGACCTTCGTCCAGCAAGAAGGCGAATTCTTCGACCTGGACAAGAAGGACTACGGCCTCAAAGACGTCCGCTGCGAAACATGGGAAGGGTTCATCTACATCAACCTCGACCCCAACGCCATCGCACTGGTCGACTACCTCGGCGACTACGCCAAAGAACTCGAAGGCTACCCCTTCGACAAGATGACCGAGGTCTACAGCTACCGCTCCGAAATCGGCGCCAACTGGAAGCTGTTCATCGACGCCTTCGCCGAGTTCTACCACGCACCGATCCTGCACATGAAGCAAGCGGTCAAGGAAGAAGCCGAAAAGCTCGCCGGCTACGGCTACGAGGCCCTGCACTACGACCTCCAGCCCCCGCACTCGATGATCTCCTCCTGGGGCGGCATGGCACCGCCGAAGGACCCCAACATGGTCAAGCCCATCGAACGCGCCCTGCGCTCGGGCCTGTTCGGACCCTGGGACAAGCCCGACATCGAGGGCCTCGACGAACTGCCCAAGGCACTCAACCCCGCCAACTTCCACAGCTGGGGCCAGGACAGCTTCGAGTTCTTCCCCAACATGACCCTGCTCATCTGGGAGCCGGGCTGGTACCTGACCTACAACTACTGGCCCACCGCTGTCGACAAGCACATCTTCGAAGCAAGCCTGTACTTCGTCCCCCCGAAGAACGCCCGCGAGCGCCTCGCACAGGAACTCGCCGCAGTCACCTTCAAGGAATACGCCCTTCAGGACGCCAACACCCTCGAAGCCACCCAAACGATGATCGGCACCCGCGCGGTGACCGAATTCCCCCTCTGCGACCAGGAAATGCTCCTGCGCCACCTCCACAAAACCGTCGCAGACTACGTCAAGGAGCACCGCGATGCCGCTGCCAACTGAGTTCTCCGACCTCGAGCCCTACGCCGACTGGGCCCTGGCCACCGAACCCGAGCGCTACGCCAAGCGCCTCGCCTCGACCATGCCCGAAATGCAGCAGTTCTACGACGCCGCCTTCGCACGCCTGGAAGACGCCATCACCTACTGCGACAAGTTCGACCTCGACGACCTGCCCGACGACGCACGCAGCCTCATGCACCTGATGCAGTCGCTGGTCATGGTCTCCTTCCCCATCGAAGTCTGGAAACAGCCCCGCGTCCCCGACAGCGGCGCCGCCTGGGCCACCATCACCAAAGAACCGGTGGTGTGAGCGCATGCTGACACTGAAGGCGGCCGGACTACTCGATGTAGACACCGGCGAGATCATCCGACCGGGCATCCTGCGCATCGACGGCGACCGGATCGTCGGTGTCGGCGGCGAACCGGAGGGCGAGGTCATCGACCTCGGAGACCAGATCCTGATGCCGGGATTGATGGACATGGAAGTCAACCTGCTGATGGGTGGCCGCGGCGAGAAGCCCGTCTACTCCACCGTGCAGGACGATCCGCCGCTGCGCATGCTCCGCGCCGTGGGTAACTCGCGTCGCACGCTGCGTGCCGGTTTCACCACCGTCCGCAACCTCGGCCTGTTCGTGAAAACGGGTGGGTACCTGCTCGACGTGGCACTGGGCAAGGCGATCGACGCCGGCTGGGTCGACGGACCGCGCATCGTGCCCGCCGGCCATGCGATCACTCCCACCGGTGGACACCTCGACCCCACCATGTTCGCCGCGTTCGCACCCGGTGTCCTCGAGCTGACGATCGAGGAGGGAATCGCCAACGGCGTCGACGAAGTCCGCAAGGCGGTCCGGTACCAGATCAAGCACGGCGCGCAGCTCATCAAGGTCTGCGTCTCCGGTGGCGTCATGTCGCACACGGGACTTCCCGGAGCACAGCACTATTCCGACGAAGAACTCCGCGCCATCGTCGACGAGGCGCACCGCCGTGGACTCAAGGTCGCGTCCCACACGCACGGCGCTGACGCCGTCCGTGCGGCCGTTGCCGCAGGTATCGACTGCATCGAGCACGGCTTCCTCATCGACGACGACGCGATCGACCAGATGGTGCAGAACGGCACGTTCCTCGTGCCGACGACGCGGCTCGCCGACGCGATGGACATCTCCCACGCCCCGGCCGATCTCCAGGCCAAGGCAGCCGAGATGTTCCCCAAGGCACGCACTTCGGTGCTTGCCGCGTACAAGGCCGGCGTGAAGATCGCGGTCGGCACCGATGCACCTGCCATACCGCACGGCAAGAACGCCGACGAACTCGTCGCGCTCGTCGACCGCGGCATGCCGCCGCTGGCAGTCATCCAGGCGGCGACCATCAATGCGGCCGAACTCATCGACGTGGACGACCGCGGCCGTCTCGCCGAGGGCCTGCTCGCCGACATCATCGCCGTTCCCGGCGATCCCACCGAAGACATCACCGTCACCCAGAACGTGCGGTTCGTGATGAAAGGCGGAAAGGTCTATGTCAACAACTGACGACCTGGTCGAGATCAATCAGCTTCTCGCGCGTTACGCGGTGAACATGACCAAGGGCGACGTCGACGGTGTCGTGTCCGTCTTCACCCCCGACGGCACCTACAGTGCGTTCGGCGACGCGTTCCCCCTCGACCAGTTCCCCGAACTGGTCGCGGCGGCCCCGAAGGGCCTGTTCATGACCGGCACGGCGCTGGTGGAACTCGAGGGCGACACCGCGACGGGGACGCAGCCCCTGTGCTTCGTCGATCACGCGACCCACGACATGCGGATCGGGTACTACAACGACACCTACGTCCGCACCGAGGACGGGTGGCGGCTCCGGACCCGGGCGATGACCTTCATGCGTCGCAGTGGCGCACACGATTCGGGCATTCCGCACGCATTCGAGCGGCCCTCGGCATGAACGTGACCGAGTTCAGGGACGCCGTACGCGCCTGGCTCGACGAGAACGACCTCCGGCCCGGCCCAGATCATTCGTTCGACGCACAGGTCGAACAGCTGGGCCGGGTCCGGCGTGCGTTGTACGACGCCGGCTGGATGCGTTACGGATGGCCCGAGGCGGTCGGTGGACTCGGCGGCGACGCGATGCTGCGGGCAGTGCTCGGCGAAGAGGTCGCGACCCGCGACCTCGCCGAACCCGGCATCTACTCGATGATCGAAGTGCTTGCGCCCACGATGATCTCGTACGCCCGGCCGGAGCTTGCGGCCGAAATGGTTCCGAAACTGCTTCGCGGCGAGGAACAGTGGTGCCAAGGGTTCTCGGAGCCGGGCTCCGGGAGCGACCTCGCGTCGCTGTCCACACGGGCGGTACAGCGCGGCGACGAGTGGGTCGTCAACGGCCAGAAGGTGTGGACCAGTCTCGCGCAGTTCTCCTCCCGCTGTGTCCTGCTCACGCGGACCGCGCCCGGGCACGGGGGCATCACCGCGTTCTTCGTCGACATGGATACCCCCGGGATCACTGTGCGTCCGCTGCGGACCATGCACGGGGTCGACGAGTTCGCGGAGGTGTACTTCGACGACGTCGTCGTCCCCGCCGACCGCATGCTCGGTAACCCCGGTGACGGGTGGAAGCTCGCGATGGATCTGCTCCCGCACGAGCGGTCGACGTGCTTCTGGCATCGGATCGCGTACCTGTTCACCCGGCTGGATCGCCTGGTCCAGGAGACGGACTCGGCGTCCGACGACGAACTCGGCGCCGCGTATCTCGCGCTGCATACCGTGCGGAGCCGGTCGTACGCGACGCAGCAACGCCTCGCGTCGGGCGCACCGCTGGGTCCCGAGACCTCGGTCGACAAGGTCCTTCTCGCGACCGCGGAGCAGCAGTTGTTCGACACCGCCCGCGACCTTCTTCCCGGTGTGATCGAACTGTCGGACGGGGAGTGGCGCACCGAATTCCTGTATTCGCGCGCAGCGACCATCTACGGCGGTACCGCCGAAATCCAGCGGAACATCATCGCGCGACGGCTGCTCGGATTGGGGACCGAATGACGACGTACAAGACCGCCCAGCCGAATGCGGCGGCGCTGGATCCCGAACTGGGTCTCCTGGCTGATGCGCTGCGGAAGACCATGGAGACCACCACCGGTGCCGCGCTCGATGCGGCACTCGTGGAACTCGGCTGGCCGGAAATGCTCGCCGAGATGCCGGAAGTGGCGATACCTCTCGTATTCGGGCTACTCGGGGAGACGGGTGCGCATGCACCCGTCGTCAACGATGTCGTACTCGCCGAGGCAGGCTCCGGCATCGGTAGCACCGTGCCGTTGCCCTACACCGGTAACCGGTGGATCGAGTGGTCCCGTCACGACCGGGACACCGAGGCTCTCGACGCCGAACTTCCTGTCGCCGTGGTGGAGTCCGGAAGCTCGATACCGGTGTCCGCCGGGCGACGGGCGCTCGGCTGGTGGCTGGTCGGTACGAGCCGGGCGATGCTGGACCTGGCCCGTACCCATGCACTCGACCGCACCCAGTTCGGCAAGCCCATCGCGGGTTTCCAGGCGGTGCGGCATCGGCTCGCGGAAACCTTCGTCGCCATCGAGGGCGCCGAGGCCACGCTGCATGCGGCCACCGACGACCTGGGCTCACTGCTCGCGAAAGCTGCGGCCGGCCGGGCCGCGATCCTCACCGCGCGTCATTGCCAGCAGGTCCTGGGCGGTATCGGATTCACCGCCGAGCACGACCTGCACCGGCATATCCGGCGCGCGCTCGTGCTCGACGGCATGCTCGGCAGTTCCCGGGAGCTGACCCGGGAGGCCGGTGCCATCATCCGTGCCGGTGGGTCAGCGCCCCGTCTCGTCAACCTCTGAAACACCGACCTGCATCCCGGTCCGGCGAGGGATCATGCCTTGGCCGGATCGGGATGGTTGGAGAACCACAGGCTTTCCTCGGTGAGCCGGCAACTCTTCCATCCGTCGTCGGTCCGGATGACCTCGTGGTGGTAATTCCCTCCGCAGTAGGTCAATTCACTCATTCCGGGAAGCCGCATGGGGTTGTAGAACATCGCGCGCACCCGTGCCCTGTCACCGTCGAGGTCGACCTCGATGTTGGTGACGAAGTGCTGCGTCATCGGTAACTGATCGAGCGCCTTCTGCAAGAGCGCGAGTACGTCGTCCCGCGATCCGGGCGGATATCCCACGGAGCTGTAGTCGAGATATGCGTCCTCGGTGAAGACCGAGGCCATACGCTCCCAGTCCTTCGTATCGACAGACGTGGCATAACGGTAGATCAGTTCTGCGATTTCGTGCTTGTCGCACAATTCCTGCGGTGTCATTGGGGCCTCCTCAAGTCCGGAATTCGATTCTGTCAGATGAGAACACGCTTTCCTAGGGCGGCTTTTTCGGGCATGATCGTGTCATGTCACAACTCGATTCTCTTCATGATCTGAGCGGGAAAACCGCTGTCGTCACAGGTGGTTCGCGCGGGATCGGCAGGGCCATCGCCCAGATCCTCGCCGAAGCCGGCGCCGACGTCGTCATCGCCTCCCGCAAACTGGACAACTGTGTCACCGCCGCCGAGGAAATCGCGGAGACCACGGGAAGAAAGCCCCTGCCCGTCGCCTGCCACGTCGGCCGCTGGGACGACTGTAACGACCTCGTCGACACCACTCTCGAGCATTTCGGGCGGCTCGACATCCTCATCAACAACGCCGGCATGTCCCCGTTGTACGAGGACCTCGAGTCCATCACCGAAGACCTCTACGACAAGACGTTCGGGGTCAACCTGAAAGGCCCGTTCCGCCTCGCCGTTCGGGCCGGGGCGTACATGGCCGATCACGACGGTGGGTCGATCATCAATGTCGGTACCGCAGGGTCGCTGGTCGCCAGCGTGCGGGAACTGCCCTACGCGTGCGCGAAGGCCGGTCTCAACGCGCTGACCGTCGGCCTCGCAGAGGCATATGCCCCGAAGGTGCGGGTCAACGCGATCCTGCCCGGACCGTTCCGCACCGATCTGTCGAAGGCGTGGGCGCCGGCCGAGGACGAGGACGCACCGTTCGTCCCGCTGCGTCGCATGGGCCGGCCGGAGGAGATCGCCCCGCTCGCACTGCATCTCGCCAGTGACGCGTCCAGTTTCACCACCGGAGCGATCATCCGGGTGGACGGCGGCGTCACCCGCAAGGTCTGACCACGACCACGACGAAAGGGCGCCCCTCCGCATCGGAGGGGCGCCCTTCGGGCGTGCGCTCTACTTGATGTTCTGCTTCATCTCGTCGAGTTTCATCAGCACCGGCCAGCCACCGACACTGAGCGCGTTTCCGTGCCCGGTCTGGTGGATGTCGAACACCGACTGGATGGCTGCGTAGAAGCCCTGCACGTCCAGCGTCTGATTGACAGCCCGCTTCGCCTGCCGCAGACCGAACGGCGGCATCTGAGCGATCTGCTCGGCGAGTTCGCGAACCTCGGCATCGAGACGATCCCGGGGCACGACTTTGTTGACCATGCCGGTCTTCTCCGCCTCGTCCGCGGTCACCGGGCGGCCGGTGAACAGAATCTCCTTGGCCTTGCGCGGGCCGAGTTCCCAGGTGTGGCCGTGGTATTCGACACCGCCGATGCCCATCATCACGACCGGGTCGGAGAACGAAGCGTCCTCCGACGCGACGATGAGATCGCACGGCCAGCACAGCAGCAGGCCACCCGCGATACACCTGCCCTGGACGGCGGCGATGGACGGCTTGGGAATGTTCCGCCACCGCATCGAGTATTCGAGGTACCGGCGGGACTCGGTCGAATAGATCATCTCGAGCGTGATCTTGTCGGGGACGGGGCCCCCACCACGCATGTCGTGGCCCGCCGAGAAGTGCTTGCCCTCCGCTCGGAGGACGATCACCGACACCTCGGGATCGTCGCCGGCCTTCCGCCATGCTTCGTCGAGTTCGTCGAGAAGAGCAGCATTCTGGGCGTTCGCGGCGTCGGGCCGGTTGAGCGTGATCGTCGCGATCTTGTCCTCGACCTCGTACAGGATGTACATGTCGGGCTCCTCATCCACGGGGAAGGCCGAGCACCCGCTCGGCGATGATGTTCCTCTGAATTTCCGACGTGCCGCCCGCGATGGTGCCGGCGAAACTCCGGACGAAACGTTCGAACCAGCTGGACGAGAAGTTGTCGAGATTCCACGGCACGTACGCCGACGTGGTGGCGGGATGGACGAGCCCTTCCGCACCGGCGGCGTCGAGCGCGTACTCGGCACCGTTCTGCACCGCTTCGGAACCGAGCAGCTTGAGTACCGACAATGCCGGTACATCCTGGTTGCCGCGCGATTCACGCACCAGCGCAGCCGAACCGAGAAGTTTCAGTGCCTGATGGTCCATGACGAGACTGGCGAACCGGTCGCGATCGAGCACCGTCTGCGGGCGGAAATCCTCGACGAGGTCCTGCAGCCGATCCGAGAAGCTGAGCCACAGCAGCGTCCGCTCGTGGCCGAGCGAACCGTTGGCGACCTTCCAGCCGCCGTTCAGCTCTCCGATGAGGTTTTCCGCGGGCACCCGGACGTCGGTGAAGAACACCTCGTTGAAGTCCCGATCGTCGCCGTCCGCGATCGAGGGGAACGGGCGCCGCACGACACCCGGGGTGTCGGTCGGGATCAGCAGAACGCTGATGCCCTTGTGCTTCGGCGCATCCGGGTCGGTGCGCACGAACGTCAGCAGGACGTCGGCGTCGTGCGCACCGGAGGTCCATACCTTCTGTCCGTTGACGACGAAGTGGTCACCGTCGAGCACGGCACGGGTACGCAGCGAGGCGAGGTCGGATCCGGCGCCGGGTTCGCTCATACCGAGGGCCGCGGTGACCTCGGCGCGCAGGATGGGAATCGCCCAGTTCTTCTTCTGCTCTTCCGACCCGAACGACAGCAGGGACGCCGCGATGATCCCGAGGCCCTGAGGGTTGAAGCTGTGATAGATCCGCCGCTTCGACAACTCTTCGAGGTGCACGTACTGCTGCAGAATCGTCGCGTTCCGGCCACCGAATTCCGGTGGGTTGGCCGGCAGCAGCCATCCGTGGTCGAACTGGGTGCGCTGCCACCGTCGAGCCCACTCCGGTACGTCGGCACTCGAGTGGGCGCGCTCGGCGGCCTCCGACTCGTCGGGAAGGTTGTCTTCGAGGAACGCGACGAATTCGGCGCGGAACTCCTCGACATCGGAATCAAACGAAAGTTGCACGGTACTCCTCGGCGATCAGCGCCCGGTGCTCCGACGCGGACCCGAGCATGTGCTCGGCTGCGCGAGCGCGCTTGAGCGCGAACTGAAGGTCGTTCTCCCAGGTGAAGCCCATCGCACCGAACAGCTGGAGGCCACTGCGGAAGACGAGCGATTGGCATTCCCCCGCAGCCGCTTTCGCCATGGAGGCAGCCAGCCTGCGGCGGGGATCGTTCTCGGCGACGGTGAGCGCCGCGAAGTACGCCAGTGCCCGGGCACGCTGGATTGCGACGTGCATGTCGGTCGCCCGGTGCTTGACCGCCTGGAACGACCCGATCGGCACACCGAACTGCTGACGGTTGCGCACGTGGTCGAGCGCGAGGTCCAGAACGCGTTGGCACGCACCGACTGTGGACAGTGCGAGACCGGTGAGCGCGATATGGCGCGCTCCCTCGACATCGATCCCGGTCCGGGGTTCGCCCTCGACCCGCACACCGTCGAACGACAGATCCGCGACGTGGAGAACCGGATCGAAGACCGGACTGCGTCTCGCCGCAACCTTGTCGGCGTCGACGGTGAAGACGCCGGCCTCGGTCACGACGGCGAGTTGCTCGGCCCTGTCACCGTCGAGCACACGCAGCGCTGTTCCGTGGAGGACCCAGCCTGTCGAGTCGCGGTAGGCCTTCACACCCTCGTAGACCGCGGCCCCTGCACGATCGGGTCCGGTCACCCCCGCGAGCGGGGCGAACTGTGTCGTCGTCGCCAGGAACGGAGTGGGGTCGGTTGCCCGTCCGAGTTCCTCGATGACGATGGCGAGTTCGACCGCCGACTCGGGATCGGCGAGTTCGGTCCATCCCATCCCCACGTACGTCTTCCACAGGGGTGCCGGATCGGCACCGCTGTCGACCACGGCACGTACGAGAGTGGGTGGACATTCCTTCGCCGTCACTTCACGGACGGTTTTCTGCCACAACTGCTGATCGGAGTCGAACTCGAAGAGCATTCCGGCATGCCTCCTTGCCAGTGCTGCAATGCACAATTGGAGTGAGAATAACATTCTCTTATGAAGATAGTAAGAGTCTCATGTTCGCGTCCGGAGGGTACTGTTGCTACCCCGAAGTGTCCCTACCCTCCGGTACAGTGCTCCTATGTCCACCCCACGTGACGAAGCGCAGTCCCAGCGGTGACCGGCCCGAGCGAAGAGCCGGCCTGGAAGCAGCGGGCAGTCGAGCGGTCGATCCGGACCGCGAAGCTGCGCGCCGAGCAGCGCGTACAGCGTTTCCTCGACGCAGCACAGGCGATCATCACCGAAAAGGGAAGCACCGACTTCACCGTCCAGGAAGTCGTCGACCGGTCGAAGCAGTCGCTCCGCAGCTTCTACCTGCAGTTCGACGGGAAGCACGAGCTTCTGCTCGCGCTGTTCGAGGACGCGCTCGGTCGCTCGGCCGACCAGATCCGCGCCGCTGCGGCGGGCGAAGACGACCCCCTCGACCAGCTTCGCGTCGCCGTGGAGTTGCTCTTCGAATCGTCGCGCCCGGACCCGACGGCCCAGCGTCCCCTCTTCACCGATTTCGCGCCCCAGCTGCTGCTCACGCATCCCGCCGAGGTCAAGGTGGCGCACGCGGCGATGCTCACCTTGTTCACGGAACTCATGGAAAAGGTCGACGCCGCAGGAAAGATGCGCGCCGGAGCCAACCCGAAACGCATGGCCGCGATGACGATGCAGACCGTGATGTTCATCGCACAGTCCAGCGGTGGAGACGACACAGCCCGCGCGATTACCGCCGACGAGGTATGGGCTTTCTGTTCCGAAGGCTTCGCTGCTCGCTGACGAGAATCGTATTCTCAAACTCGGTCAATTCGCTTACACTCGGCGTGTGCCCGAGCTCTGGAACGATCTCCTCAACTGCCTCGACCTACGCGCGTGCCCCTCGGACGAAGCCCGAGACGACGTCACGCTCTTCGACGGAGCCAACCTGCAACTGGAGTATCACCGGTTGTTCGGAGGGCAGCTCCTCGGACAGTTCGTGCGCGCCGCGCAACTCTCCTGCCCCGAGAAGAGCATCAAGTCGCTGCACGCGGTGTTCGCCCGTGAGGGACGCGCGGACGAACCCGTGCGGTACGACGTCACCCGGCAGCACGAGGGTCGTTCGTTCGCGACTCTGACAGCGGTCGCACGGCAATCGCGCGGCGTTCTCGCGACCGCGTCGGTGTCCATGCACGCACACGAAGACGGTCCCGACCTCCAGACCACCGATGCGGTGCCCGGAGTCTTGCCGGCCGACACCCGTACCGAATTCTCGCTGATCCCGTGGGAAACACGTACGACCACGGATCTCGCGGATCCCGGAGTCTCGGCCCCGGAGTTCGAAATGTGGATGCGCACACCCGAAGTCGACTCCGTCTATGCGCCGGCGCTCGCCGCGTACGCGACCGACCTCAATCTCATCGGCACCGCGCTGCTCGGGATCGACGGTTTCGACCACACCGGCAACGGAACGAAGTTCACGTCGGCGGTCACGTCGCACAATCTCTGGTTCCACCGCCCATTCCGCAGCGACGAATGGCTGTTGCTGCGCCAGCACAGTCCCGTGCTGACCCACGGCCGCTGCTTCGGCCGTGGCGATGTCCTCACCGAAGGCGGTTCCCTGGTCGCCTCGTACGCGCAGGAAGCGCTCGTTCGCCTCCCCGTATAGGTCTCGTTGCAGAACAACCCTTTTCGCGTGGTACCCGTAGATACCGAGGTGTGAAGTGGAAGAGTCTCCCGTGTCCGGGCCGATCGGCACCGCAGTCGCTCCGGACGGGGAGAACACCCGTCCCCTGCGGGTGGTTCAATGGGCAACCGGAAACATCGGCACACGTGCCCTCCGGGCGGTGATCGATCATCCGGCGCTCACCCTCGCGGGCGTGTACGTCCACAGCGACGACAAGGCCGGACGTGACGCCGGGGAGTTGTGCGGACGCGACACGGTGGGCGTGCGTGCCACCAGGAAGATCGACGACATCCTGGCCCTGGGTGCCGATTGCGTCCTGTACATGCCGTTGAGATTCGATCTCGACGAAGTCTGCCGGATCCTCGCGTCGGGAACGCACGTCGTCACCACACGTGGGGAGTTCCATCATCCGAGGACCATGGATCCGGCGCTGCGTGCTGCCGTCGAGGAAGCGTGCACGCTCGGCGGCACATCGATCCACAGCACCGGGAGCAGTCCGGGTTTCATCACCGAAGCCGTGCCGCTCGTCCTCGCGTCCATTCAGCGCCGTCTCGAGCACCTGGCCATCGACGAGTACGCCGACCTGTCACAACGTAATTCGCCCGGAATCCTGTTCGAAGTCATGGGTTTCGGTGGTCCGGCCGGAGACTTCGAGGACGCCCGCCTCGCCCACGTACAGTCCAACTTCGGTCCGTCCCTCTCCGCACTGGCCGACGCACTCGGAGTTTCTCTCGACTCGGTCGAAGCGTCCGGCGAGGTGGCGGTCGCCCGGCACTCGGTGACCATCGCGGCAGGAACGATCGAAGCGGGGACCGTCGCCGCCCAGAGAATCACCGTGTCGGGCATGAAGGACGGCCGAGAACTCATGCGGTTCCGCCCCACCTGGTACTGCACCGACGATCTCGATGCGGACTGGGATCTTCATTCCACCGGGTGGCACATCTCCGTCGACGGCGACGCCCCCCTCGACATCGAGATGCGGTTCCCGGTCCCGCTCGAGCGGATGAGCGAGGTGTCGCCGTCGTACACGGCCAACCGCGCGGTGAACGCGATTCCCGCGGTGTGTGCGGCGGCGCCCGGCATCCGGACCACCGTCGACTTGCCCCTGATCGTTCCCGAGTTCAGCTGACCGGTCCACGGGAGACGGCACCGGCGCCGAAGATCAACTGTTCGGCGGCCGCGTACGCGTCACTGCTGCCGTCCGCGACCGAATCCGCCAGGTCCCCGAGCCCCGGATGTGTGCGGAGCAGTGTGTGGGCAAGCGAGAGGATCTGGGCCCGGGCGCGCGCACTCCGTCGTTCCGGGGTGTCGGCGCGCTGGTGCGCCTCGATGGCGTCGAGCAACTCCGGGATACCTGCTCCGGTGGAGGCGACCAGCTTGAGGATCGGTACCTTCGCCTCGGTCCGGAGATCCCGGACGGTCTGATCCGCGCCTTCCCGATCGGCCTTGTTGACCACGAGAAGGTCGGCGACTTCGAGCAATCCTGCCTTCGCGGCCTGAACGGTGTCTCCACCACCGGGATTGAGTATCACCACCGTGGGATCGGCGACCGAGGCGATCTCGATCTCCGATTGGCCGACGCCCACTGTCTCGAGCACGATCACGTCGTAGGCCAAGGCGGCGAGCAGGCGGATCGCAGCCGGCACCGCAGCCGCGAGCCCACCGAGATGCCCACGCGAGGCCACGGAACGGATGAGCACGTCACGGTCGTGGACGTGCTCGGCCATCCTGATGCGGTCACCGAGAAGGGCGCCGCCGCTGTACGGCGACGACGGGTCCACCGCCAGGACCGCGACCCGCAGCCCGCGCGCCCGGTACCCGGCGACCATCGCACCGACAGTGGTGGACTTGCCTGCCCCGGGTGGGCCGGTGACACCGACCACCCGAGTGGTGGCCGGCCCCAGAGCCTCGAGCACCTCGTTGCGACGCGGGCTCTCGACCAGACTCAGCAGCCGCCCTGCGGCGCGCGGAGATCCTCCGCGCGCCGCAGTGAGCAGATCGGCGATGTTCGCTGTGCCGGAACCACTCAAGGCGCAGGCACCTCGATGACGGTGGCCGAGCCCATACCTCCGCCCGCACACATCGCCGCGACACCGATGCCGCCGCCGCGACGGCGCAACTCGTGGACGAGCGTGACCAGCATCCGGGCACCGGTTGCCGCGACGGGATGGCCGAGCGAGCAACCGCTGCCGCTCGTGTTGACCTTCTCGGGGTCCAGGTCGAGCAGCTTGATGCATGCGACGCACTGCGCGGCGAATGCTTCGTTGATCTCGAAGAGGTCGACGTCGGCGATGGACAGTCCGGCGCGGGCGAGCGCCTTCGGGATCGCTTCGACGGGTGCGAGACCGGTGATGGCCGGATCGACACCGACCGAGGCCCAAGCGCGCACGGTGCCGAGCGCCGGCAGGCCGAGGTCGCTGCTGGCGATGGCGAGTGCCGCCGCGGCGTCGTTACCGCCACTGGAGTTGCCCGCGGTGATGCCGAAGCCCTCGATCTCGGGGTGCAGCACCTTCAGCGAGGCGAGCTTCTCGAGGCTGGTGTCGCGGCGGGGATGCTCGTCGACGGAGAACAGGCCGTGCGGCGTCTCGATGGGAACGATCTCTTCCTTGAACCGTCCCTCGTCGATCGCCCGCAGTGCCATCTGATGGGACCGGAACGCCCAGGCGTCCATCTCTTCCCGGGTCACGCCTGCCTTGACCGCGGCATTCCAGCCGACGGTGATGGACATGTCGCGGTTGGGCGCGTCGGGCTGGTCGGGGTGGGTGGGCGACATCCACGGCACCCACTCGTCACCCTGCCGGACCATCGACCGCGGAGAGGTGGAGGCGGAGTTCACGCCTCCGGCGATCACGAGCTGGTCCATGCCGGCACGAATCCCTGCCGCGGCGGTCTGCACCGCGGCGAGGCCCGCCGCGCAGTGCCGGTTGTGGGACAAACCGGGTACGGAGACGAGCCCGGAGGTAAGCGCTGCATGACGCGCGATCACGCCGCCGCCGTACAGGCCTTCACCGAGGATCACGTCGTCGATGAGGCTCTTGTCGAGGTCCTCCGCGGTGGCCGACACCACGTGATGGGCGAGCTCGAATGCGGTGGTGTCACGAAGAGTGCCCTTCATGGCGGTACCGATCGGGGTACGCAGTGCAGAGACTATGACGGCTTCAGGCATGGGTGTTCTCCAGTTCGGCGAGTAGGTTGCGGCGCAAAAGTTTTCCTGTTTCGGTCTTCGGAAGCTCGTCGCGGAACACAATCGTGTCCGGTGTCTTGGACGAGCGCAGCCGGTCCTTGACCCATTGGCGGACTTCTTCGGGGTCCGCGGAGCCGACGAGTACGGCGACGAGGCGCTGACCCCATTCCGCGTCGGAGACACCGATGACGGCAGCTTCGGTGACCCCGGGATGAGCGAGCAGCACGTCCTCGATCTCGGCGGGGGCGATGTTCTCGCCGCCCCGGATGATGGTGTCGTCGGACCGGCCCTCCACGAAGAGGTAGCCGTCGCTGTCGAGGTGCCCGAGGTCGCGGGTGGAGAACCAGCCCTCGCCGTCGAGGACGCTCCGGTTGCCGTATTCGCCGGAGATCTGTTCCCCGCGAACGTAGATCAGGCCGCTGTGACCCGGTTCCACCGGCTCTCCGTCTTCGGTGCGGATCTCGATCTCGATGCCGGGCAGCGGACGTCCGACGGAGCCGAGCCGTTCGCGGACTGCGGGATCGTCGGAAGCGAAGGCCACCCGGTGGTCGTCGGGGCCGAGCACGGCGATCGACGACGCGGTCTCGGTGAGCCCGTAGGCATTGACGAATCCCGTGTGCGGGAACACCCGCAACGCATGTTCGAGGACCGGACGCGGCGTCCGGGACCCGCCGTAGGCAAGGCTGGCGAGCGAGGGCGTGGCCGCCTCGTCGTCGCCGAGTTCGGCGACGATGCGCGCGAGCATGGTCGGCACGAGCATGGCGTGGGTGACCTTCTCGCGACGGACGGTGTCGAGCCACACCTTGGGGTCGAATGCGGCGAGATAGACCACCCTGCGTCCTGTGTAGAAGTTCGACAGGAGGTTGGTCAGTCCCGCGATGTGGTACGGCGGGACCGACACGAGCGACGCGTCGGTCTCGGCGGCCGAGGCGAACTCCATCGTGTTGAGAACGTATGCCAGCAGATGGCGGTGCCGCAGGATTGCGGGCTTCGGATCCGAAGTCGTGCCACTCGTGTAGATGATGGCCGCGACCGCGTCACCGTCCCACTGACCTTCCAGGTCGGACGTGTCGACCTCGCCGAGCGCATCGTCGGTGAGCGCGTCCAGGTCGGCCTCGTCGAGGACGAGTGCCCCCGGGTGCCGATCCTTCAGTGCGGTGAGTTGCTGCTCCCCGAGCCGATAGTTGAGGGGGACGAACGGCACACCGGCCAGAGCCGCGCCGAAGAGGGCGACGGGGTACGCGAGATGGTTCGCTCCCGAATACAGGACCGCCGGATGATTCCGGAAGCCGACGGCAGCGCGGCGTGCCAGAGTGTCGAGGCGCGCGGCCGTCAGCGTGCGATCGCCGACGGTCGCCACCGCCCGATCGCCGTTGCTTGCGGCCATTTCTAGAATCATGCTTAGGTTCATGAGAACATTATTCTCACAGGTGCAGAGCCGCAGTTGCAAGAAGGGAAATCGAGATGCAGGTAGAAGGTAGCTCCGCGATCGTCGTCGGCGGTACGGGTGGGCTCGGTCAGGCCACCGTTCGTCGTCTCCACGCAGCCGGCGCCAAGGTCGTCATCGCCGACGTCAACGACGAAAAAGGCAAAGAACTCGAGCAGGAACTGGGAGTTCGTTACGTCAGCACCGATGCCGGTGACGAGGATTCGGTCTCGGCCGCAATCGCAGAGGCCCAGTCGCTGGCACCGCTCCGCATCTCGGTGGACTGCCACGGCGGACCCGCCGGCGGTGGCCGTCTCGTCGGCAAGGACGGCAGCGCGATGCCGCTCGAGGCCTTCACGAAGACGATCCAGTCGTACCTGACCTCGACCTTCAACGTCATGCGTCTCGCCGCCGCTGCGATCGCCCAGCAGGATCCGTTCGACGAGGAAGGCAGCCGCGGCGTCATCATCAACACCGCGTCGATCGCCGGATACGAAGGCCAGATCGGCCAGCTCCCCTACGCAGCAGCCAAGGGTGGCGTCATCGGCATGACCCTCGTCGCCGCGCGTGACCTTTCTCCGCTGGGGATCCGGGTGAACACCATCGCGCCCGGAACCATCCTCACTCCGGCGTACGGCAAGGCGGGCGATCAGCTCGAGGCGTACTGGGGCCCGCAGGTGCCGCACCCCAAGCGCATGGGACGTCCGAACGAATACGCGACGCTGGTCGCCTCGATCGTCGAGAACGACTACCTCAACGGTGAGGTCATCCGCCTCGACGGCGCCCTGAGGTTCCCGCCGAAGTGAGCCGGCTCGACGGGAAGGTCGCTTTCGTCGCCGGCGCGAGCCGGGGGATCGGCGCGGCGATCGCCGTGGCACTCGCCGACGCAGGCGCCACGGTCGCGGTTGCCGCACGGTCGGAACGAGAAGGCAAGCTCCCGGGCACGATCCACTCGGTCGCCGAACGGATCACACACGCCGGCGGACGTGCGATTCCCGTCCCGTGCGATGTCACCGACGAACAGTCGGTCGACGAGGCGATCACCGCGACCGTCGAGACATTCGGCGGCCTCGACATCCTCGTCGCGAACGCCGGCGTGCTGTGGATGGGGCCGATCGAATCGACGCCCGCGAAGCGGTGGCAATTGTGCCTGGACGTCAACCTCACGGGTGTGTTCACGGTGACGAAGGCGGCGATCCCGCACCTGCGCGCCCGCGGGGGAGGATCCATGATCGCGGTGACCACGAACGGCGTCACCATGATCGACCGCGGCGCCAACGCATACTGGGTGTCGAAAGCAGGTGTCGAACGCCTCTACACGGGCCTCGCGGCCGACCTGAAGGCAGACAATATCGCGGTCAACTGCCTGGCACCGTCGCGCGTCGTCCTCACCGAAGGATGGACAGCCGGCGGCGGCGGACGGGCGATCCCACCCGAAATGGTGGAGCCACCCGAGACGATGGGCGCTGCCGCAGTCCTTCTGGCAGCGCAGGACTCGACGGGTATCTCGGGCACGATTTCCCAGTCCGAAGTGCTGATCCCGCAACGCCGGTAACTCTCGCAACGACAGCGGTCCGGCCACCGGTGCCGACTCCGTAGCACCACCGATCCACCACCACAGAGGTCCCGGTCATCCACAGGATGACCGGGACCTTCGTCGTCGTGTGGGTGGTGCGCCCCTCCGGGGGTCGGGCTCTTCTCCTCCCGGTAGTGACACGAGATGCCCCCGGATCCTTGCCGTCGAACCTTAGAGAGACTATGGTTCTCGCAATCCGGAAGCCCATTCTGGAATTAGAGAGTTGGAGGCTGTCCGCGCGCCGAGGACTCCTCCCCCGAACCGGACCGCGCCCTGTATCACCGGGGTCGAGACATCCGGTGCCGAACCATGCTGTGCATCAATTTGTTTCACACAGAATCGAGGTTGTTCATGAAGGTGGAAGTGGACGCACATCGTTGTCAGGGACACACGCTGTGTGCCATGGCTGCGCCGGAACTGTTCGAGTTGAGCGACATCGACGGACACGCCACCGCCGTGGACGCCGAAGTCTCCGCCGACCGCGAGGAGACCGCGAGGGAAGCCGCCCGCAGTTGCCCCGAACAGGCGATCACCATTCTCTGACGTCCCATCCGTATCGCGATCACCGCACGACGAGAGGGCTAGGCCATGAGTGTCGACGACGCCGTCACCGACTCCAGTCACCGGACACCTGTTTTCCAGTTCGACCGGCACGCACCGGATTATCGCGACAACTTTCTGAGCATCACCGACGAAATGCACTCCAAGTGCCCGGTGGCGTGGTCCGACACGCACGGCGGCCACTGGGTCGCCGCCGGCAGCGACGAAGTATTCGCGCTCACCCGTTCGGCGGATATCTCCAACGATCACGACGTCAAGGGGGTCCGGCGCGGTTACAAGGGGATCATGATCCCCTCTGCGGCCAGGGCGTCCGGAGTCCGGGGCGGCATCCTCGAAATGGACGATCCCGAGCACCGCGAGTTTCGCGCGGTGCTCAATCCCTACCTGTCCCCCGCCGCGATCAAGAAGTGGATCGCACCGATCGACGACGTGATCCGGGCATGTCTCGACGAGAAGATCGAGTCCGGTGAGATCGACTTCATCGACGACCTCGTGAACATCGTCCCCGCGGTGATCACCCTCGCGATGCTGGGAATTCCCGTCGCCAAGTGGCAGGTGTACTGCGAGCCTGTCCACGCCGCCATGTACACCCCGCCCGATTCGCCCGACGTCCCCCGCGTGGCAGAGCTGCACCGCAACATGGGACTGGATCTTCTCGCGAACCTTCACGAAATCCGGGAGAACCCTCGCCCCGGCATGGTCGACGCGGTCGCCCGCGCCACCGTCAACGGTGAAAAGCCGGACGATCTCGAACTTCTCGGTGTTCTCAGCCTGCTCATCGGCGGCGGATTCGACACCACCACCGCGTTGACGTCCCACGCACTCGAATGGCTGTCCCAGAATCCTGATCAGCGTGAAATCCTCAGCACCGAGCGGGAGAGGCTGCTCGACTCGGCGACCGAAGAGTTCCTGCGTTTCTTCTGCCCCTCCGCCGGCGACGGCCGCACCTTCTCCGCCGACGTCGATCTCGGCGACGTGCGGTTCAAAGAGGGCGAACGGGTCTGGCTCTCGTGGGCGATGGCGAATCGCGATCCGGAGCTGTTCGACGACCCTCACAGCATCGACCTCGAACGTACCGGCAACCGCCACTTCAGTTTCGGGTTGGGCGTGCACCGCTGTATCGGGTCCAACCTGGCTCGCATCATGTTCAAGCGGATGCTGGTCGCGGTGCTCGACCGCATGCCGGACTTCCGGTGCGACCCGGAAGGCACCGTCCATTACGACTCCATCGGAGTCATCCAGGGCATGCGCAAGCTCCCCGCCACCTTCACGCCCGGCACCCGGCTCGGTCCCGGCCTGGAGGAGACCCTCGCCGAGCTCCAGCGGGTGGTCGACGAACAGGAACTCGCCGCGCCCGTGACGGCCAACAAGTAGCAACGTCGACGCGTCGCGGGTTCGCCTCTGTAGTCACACGCGGGCCGGTCACGGAAGAGGAATCGATGAATATCGACGATATGGTGATGATCAGCATCGACGACCACGTCGTGGAACCGGCTGACATCTTCGAAAAGCATTTCCCCAAGAGCCTCATGGATCAGGCACCGCGCCTGACCGCCCACCCACGCAACCCCAACGTGCAAGCCTGGCTGTTCCAGGACACGGTGGTCGGCAGCTCCGGCCTCAACGCCGTGGTCTCCTGGCCCAAGAGCGAGTGGGGCATGGACCCCACCGGATACGCCGAAATGCGCCCCGGCGTCTACGACATGGACATGCGCGTGCGTGACATGGATGCCAACGGCACCCTCGCCGCCACACTGTTCGCCACCTTCCCCGGCTTCGCCGGCACCCACCTGGCGAGCCTTCCCGACAAGAAACTGTCCCTCGCCGCCTGTAAGGCGTTCAACGACTGGGTCGTCGGTGAGGTCCCCAACGCCCACCCGGGACGATTCATCCCGCTCGGCATCATCCCGTTCTTCGACGTCGACGAATCCGTCGAGGAGATCGCGCGACTCGCCGCCATGGGCTGCCGCTCGATCAGCATCCCCGAAACCCCGTACGGCGTCGGCGAAGGGTTTCCCGACTTCAAGTCCGGCTACTGGGACCCGATCTTCAAGGCCTGCGTCGACCACAACATCGTGCTCAGCCTGCACATCGGCGGGGGAATCAACCTCGTCAAGCGTCCCGAAGGCTTCAACATCGACGACATGCTGATGCTGACACCGCTGATCTCGACCATCGCCGCCACCGACATCATGCTCAGCGGAGCGTTCCGGAAGTTCCCGAATCTCAAGGTCGCCATGAGCGAGGGCGGCGTGGGCTGGGTGGCTCCGTGGCTCGACCGTCTCGAGCGGCACATCGTCAACCAGTCCTGGACGGGAGCGAGCTTCCTGCCCACGGGCACGACCCCGACGGACGTGTGGCGCAGCAACTTCCTGGCGTGCTACATCACCGAGCCGAGCGGCCTGAACAATCGCGCACACCTGGGCATCGACACCATCGCGTGGGAGTGCGACTACCCGCACTCGGATTCGACCTGGCCGAACTCACCGGAAATCCTGAAAGCCGAGCTGGATCGAGCACGCTGCACCGACGAGGAGATCGACAAGATCACGTTCGGAAATGCCGCGCGGTTCTTCGAGTGGGATCCGTTCGCCCACATCCCTCGTGAGCAGGCGACGGTCGGTGCTCTGCGCGCCCGGGCCACGGACGTCGACATCAGCGAAACCTCCAAGACCGAGTACCGCCGCCGCTACGAACTCGCCCAGTCGTAAGCGGCGACCGCCGACCGAAAAGGAAACACGACATGACAGATACTCCGCAGCTCGATGGCAAGGTTGCCATCGTCACCGGCGCCGGAGGCGGCATCGGGCGGGCCTACTCCCGGGGACTCGCCGAAGCCGGCGCAGCCGTGGTGCTTGCCGACGTCAACATCGAGTCCGCCACAGCGGCTGCCGACGAACTGACGGCCGCGGGACATCGCGCACTCGCCGTCGCCGTCGACGTCCGGGACGAAACGAGCGCCGGTGAGATGGCGGCCACGGCGGCCGCGCACTTCGGGTCCGTCGACATCCTGGTCAACAATGCCGGACTGATGGCCGAAGTGGTCGGCGAGGGCTCTCTCACCACCATGGACATAGACCTCTGGAACCGCACGCTCGCCGTCAACCTCACCGGTCCCCTGCTCTGCAGCCGCGCCGTAGTTCCCTATATGAAGGAACGCGGCTACGGCAAGATCGTGAACCAGTCGTCGAGCGGCGCCTTCATGGCCGCACAGGCCTACGGCATCACCAAACTGGGCCTGGTGAGCATGACCGTGTCGCTGGCACGCGAACTGGCGCCGTTCGGTATCCGCGTGAATGCGATCGCACCGGGAATGGTCAACACCGAGGCCGGGTCGATCGCCTCGCCGCCCGAGCTCAAGGAGATGGTCAAGCACGCCATCCCGTTCCCCTTCGGCGAACCGGAGGAGCTGATTCCCGGGCTGCTGTATCTGGTCTCGTCCGGCAGCGACTGGGTGACCGGCCACACCCTCAACATCGACGGCGGCTGGGTCGTACGAGTCTGATGCTGCTGTCCTTCAATACTTCTCGTAGAAAGTGAACGCATGAAGAACTACCTGCTCGTCGAATCACATCCCTCTCACCCCGAGCGTCTCGAGGAATTCAATCGGTGGTACGACGAGGTCCATATCCCCGAGGTTGTAGCACTCGACGGATTCGTCGGCGCTATCCGCCTGGCACCGGCCGACCCCGACGGGGGACCGTCGGTCACCATCTACGAACTCGACGGTGACCCACAGGCCGCCAAGGACAATGTGCACGCGGCCGCGGCGGCGAAGCAGCTGAACATGTCCGACTCGCTGAGCTACGGCCCGATTCCGAAGATGCGCATCCTCGCGCTGCAATCGGAATACTCCAAGCCGCGCGTATAGCGCATCACGAACTGCGGGGGCGACGAAAACCCCTGTGCGACGGGCGGGGACGCGACAGCGTCCTCGCCCTGCGCGGACGCGACAGCGTCCTCGCCCTGCGCGCTTCGCGGCTGTGCTTTTGCTCCGGGCTCAGCACTCCCCGAGGTCACCCCGGGAGCGCCGCACCCCCAACGCGTCGGCCAGCACGGCACACTGCTCGTCGAAGAAGCCCTGCGCCACACGCTTTCTCGACGCTACGAGATCGAAACCGTGGAATGCGCCCTCGACGATGTGGAATCCGCACGGCACTCCCGCCGATGCCAACCGGTCGGCGTACTCGCGATTCTCCGCGAAGAACAGATCGTGTGAACCCACACCGATCCACGCTGGAGGAAGATCGCCGAGGTCGTCACGTCGCGCCGGCACCGCTTCGCTCCGGTCGGCCGCGCCGAGGTAGCTTTCCCACCCGAACCGATTCGACCTCTCGTCCCACAAACGGGTGTGCCGCGGTCCGGCACCGGTGCGATCGTCGAGCATCGGGTACACCAGCAACTGGAAAACCGGCGGTGGGATCTCCCGGTCACGAGCGCGGAACGCGAGCGCGGCAGCAAGTCCCCCGCCGGCGCTCGCACCGCCGATCGCAATCCGCGAGGCGTCCACATCCGGACGCCGGGTCAGCCACTCGTAGATTCGGCTGCAGTCCTCGACCGGGACCGGATACGAATGTTCCGGTGCAAGCCGGTACTCGACCGATGCCACCGTGATTCCGAGTTCTTCCGCGAACCGCCGGCAGAGTGCGTCGTCCTGTGCGGCGCGCCCGAACACGTACCCACCGCCGTGAATCCAGAGCAGGGCGGGCCCTGGTTCGTCACCCCGAGCGGTCGACGGACGGAACCAGCGGACGGCGACACCGGGTTCGAGCACATAGACATCCGGATCTTTGCCACGGATCGCGCGAGTGAGCGTGCGCAGCACCGGCAGCGACCTCGGAGTGACCGTCCGGCGGGGTGCAAGCAGCGCGATCCACCGCAGATCGGGATGGAATCCAGGTAGCGAACGCAGGCGATCGATCAAGAATCACCTCGGTCGGCAACCGGCATTGTTGATCTCCTTGTCGTTCCGGGTCCGGCGATAATAGACGCATCGAGACGGGCACCGGGTGCTCGGTGCCCGGTGCCCGCCTCGATGCCCGTTGGATCAGGACTTTGCGGCAGTCAGCTTTGCGATGTTGGACTGGAAGTCGGCGCTCTGGAACGTCATCTCCTCGGCACTCATCGCGTAGTCGAGTGTCGCCAGCACAGCCCGTTCGAGATGAATGTTGAGCAGTCTCTTGGTGGCCTCGATAGCCGTTTGTGGCTGCTCCGAAATGCGCTTGGCGCACGCGAGCGCCTCGCTCAGCGGGTCGGCGACGACGTGGTTCGCCAGGCCCAGTTGGCAGGCACGTTCGGCAGGAATCCGCTGGCCACTGAACGCGAACTCCTTGGCCTGCAGCAAGCTGATCTGGAGCGGCCACGTCAGGGGGCCACCGTCGGCGGCGACCAAACCGACCTGGACGTGGGGGTCCGCCAGGTACGACTTCTCGCCCATGTAGACCATGTCGCTGAGCGCGACCAGACTGCAGCCCAGACCCACGGCCGGACCGTTGACCGCCGCGACCACGGGAATGCGGCACCGTGCCATTCCGAGCACGATCTCCCGGCCGTCGGCGATCGTCTTCGCCCGAAGGTCCGCGTCTTTCGCCAGTTCGGCGAGGTAGGTGAAGTCGCCACCGGCGGAGAATGCCCGGCCGGCACCGGTGATCACCGCAGCACGCGCGTCGCGGTCGGCGCTCAGGCGCGGCCACAACCGGGCCAGTCCCTCGTGCAGGGGATCGTTGACGGCGTTGAGGTCGTCGGGCCGGTTGAGGGTGATGATCCGCAGGGAACCATCGGCCCTGACGTCGATTTCGTCGGGCATGTCGTACATGTCAGACCCCCAATCCGAGGATGCGTGAAGCGATGATGTTCTTCTGGATCTGCGAGGTGCCGCCCATGACACTCTGTGCCCGGCTGTACATGTACGACCCCAGCAGCTCGGGATCGCGGGTACCGGCCACGGACAAGGCCGCGTGCCCGACCGACTGGTCGACCCACGTCATGAGCAGCTTGTCGAGCGAGCCCTCCGACCCGTGCGAGACGCCGTCGAGCTGTTCGGACAACCGGCGCCGCACGTGCAGTCGCAACATCTCCGATTGCACAGCGGCCCAGGCCAGGTCCTCGGGCGGCCTGCCCTCGACACGGGCGGCGAGCTGGCGGACGAGCTTGCCGTAGCGCGCCGCGAATCCGAGCGTGGACGGTTCCCGCTCGTGACCGACGACCGTCATCGCCACACGCCAGCCTTCGCCGGGCGCACCGACCATCCGGTCCGCAGGAACCCGGGCGCTGTCGAACAGCACCTGCCCGAATTCCTTGGTGACGCCACTGATCATCTTCAGGGGCCGCTGCTCGATCCCGTCCTGGTGCATGTCGACGATGAACGCCGAAATCCCCTTGTGCCGAGGCGCCGTCGGATCGGTGCGCGCGAGCAGCAGACACCAGTCCGCCACATCGGAATAACTCGTCCAGACCTTGTGCCCGTGCAGGACGTATTCGTCGCCGTCGCGCGTGGCGGTGGTCGTGAGCGATGCCAGGTCGGAGCCGGCACCGGGTTCGCTGAAGCCCTGGCACCACCGCTCGGTCCCGTTGATCATCCCCGGCAGGAACCGATCGCACAGTTCTTCACCGGCGTGGTGGCCGAGCCCCACGACGAGGTAGCCCAGGCTGGGTCGCGGCGGCGCACCCGCGATGGCGAGTTCCTCGTCGAGGATCACATCGTATACGGGCGGCAGGTCTTGTCCGCCATGCTTTTTCGGCCAGGACAAACCGAAGAATCCGGCGCCGTACAGTGCCTGGTGCCAGTCACCCTGGCGGGCCCAGTACTCGTCGCCCGAGGTGGGGAACGTGCCGGCTACCTGAGCGAGCCAGGTGCGCAGGCGTTCGCGGAAGGCTGCTTCGTCCGGCGAGTCACGAAAGTCCAAGGTCGATCTCCTCCAGGCTCACGGGGAACAGTTCGGTGGACGTCAGCGCCCGCCGCAGATAGACGTGCTCGATGCACTCCCAGGTGTTGCCGATGCCGCCGTGCACCTGGACGGCGGTTTCGCACACTGTGCGTGCCGCTCGCGCGCAGTAGATCTTCGCGATGCGCGCTGCGCGGACCGCGTCGGCCGGTGCAAGCTCGTCGACCGCCCATGCCGCGTGCCGCAGCACGCTGATCGATCCTTCGATCAACGCTTGGCTCTCGGCGAGCAGGTGCGCCACGGCCTGATACGAGCCGATCGCCTTGCCGTACTGCTCGCGAATCTTGGCGTACTCGATCGCGACAGTCTGTGCTCCGCGGGCCGTGCCGACCAGGTCGGCACACGTCGCCACCAACGCGAGCGCGTATCCGCGCTCGATGGGCTCGGCGTCCAGATCTCCGATTGGGGTGTACGGCTCGGCGAGGGTGGCGAATCCGCGGGTGAGGTCGGCACCGGGTGCTGCCTCGCCGATCTCGGCAGACAGCACTGTCGTGCCGCGGACCACCAGGGCCTGCTTCAGGCCGTGTGCGTCGAACGCGTCGTCACCGATCGCTATCGCCCACGTTTGCTGGTCCTCACTGAGGTGACGACGCAGATCGTCGGCGAGCACGGGCCCGAGGAAGGGAACGTCGACGAGGCCGCGGCCGAATTCCTCGGCGATGATCGCCACCTCGACTCCCGACGCACCGTCGGAGCGCAGCGAGCGCCAGCCGGTGGAGTCGACGGTCTTCTCCAGTCGCGCGCGGCGCGCCGCGTCGTCGAGGTCCTGGACCGATCCCGGTCCCAGCTCGTCGGCCAGCCTGGCGGCAGCGTCTCTCAGCTGCTGTTGTTCATTCGTCAGACGTACGTCCATGGCGCTCCTCGAGTAGTCGGCGCAACACCTTGCCGGAGGGCAAGCGGGGAATTTCGGGGACGAGAATCACGCGGCTGGGTCGCTTGTAGGACGCGAGCCGTTCGCCCACATAGGCGATGACCTCGTCGGGATCGATCGTCGCGGTCGCGGTGGCCGACACCGCCGCGACCACCACCTCGCCCGCGGCCTCGTCGACGACTCCGAACACCGCGCAGTCGGCTACGTCCGGGTGGCCGTGCAGTACCGCTTCGACTTCGGCGGGAGCGACCTGGAAGCCCTTGACCTTGATCATTTCCTTGGATCGGTCGGTGATACGGACCCAACCGTCTTCGTCGACGGACCCGACATCGCCCGTTCGGTACCACCCGTCGTCGAAGGCGTCGACGGTCGCCTCGTCCGGAAGATAACCGGCCATGACCGACGGGGATTTCACCTGGATCTCGCCGCGTTCACCCGGCGCGACCTGTTGGCCCGTGCCGAGCGACACGACTCGCAACTCCACACCGGGGGCGGCGCGGCCGACGCTGTCGAGACGGGCGCCGCTCGCCGGGTTGCACGCGATGACGGGTACTTCGCTCGCACCGTAGGCCGGGACCCACGGCACACCGGTGCGGCGCGTCACCGTCGCGGCAACACTCTCCGTGACCGGGGTCGCCCCCCACATGATGTAGCGGAGCGAGGACAGGTCCAGCGACTCGAGGTCGGGATACGAGGCGATGGCCATGGCGATGGGAGCGACGGCCATCTCCACGGTGATCTTGTCCCGCTCGATGTGACGCAAGACGGTCTCGAGGTCGAACCGCCTGTGGAGTCGCATCCAGGCACCGGCTTCGAGCACCGTGGCGATGTTGAGGAGGCCGAGGATGTGCGACGGCGGCGTGGCGATCTGGATCCGGTCTGCCGGCGTCAATGCGAGAGCGTCGCGCCAGTGCACCACTGCGGCGCCGAAGGACGCGTGTGTGTGCCGGACGGCTTTGGGCAGGCCCGTGGTTCCCGAACTGAACACGAGCACCGCGTCCGCATCCCGATCCGCACCCGTAAAGCCCTCTGCAACGGCGGCGGTTTCCCACCGCTCCGGGACGGGATCGTCGAGGTGCACCATCGGAAGGGGAGCATCGCGGCCCGCTGCGACTTCGGCGAGGACGGCCGCGTCCCCTACCGCCACCACCGGCTCGGTGACGGCGAAGGCGTGCTCGACCTCGGTCCGCTTCCAGGACGGGCTCAGGAGAACCACGACAGCGCCGAGGCGCCAGATCGCCTTGACCGCGATCAGGAATTCGGGACGGTTCGACGACATCAGTGCGACCCGGTCACCCGTGCCGACACCCTGGTCGCGGAGACGCAGTGCGAGACCGTCGGCGCATGCGTCGAGATCGGCGAGTGTGTACTCGCGATCTTCGAATGCCAGCACGGCGGGCTCTGTCATGGCGCTCTCTCGCGTATGGGAATCGTCCCGAGAGGTTTCACTCTCGCGTGTGAGAATAGTACTCTCCACCTAGTAGAATATTCATACCAGGAGGAGACGGTCCATGGCGAGACCACCATTGTTTCAGCGCGCGACCGTGACCCGGATCGTGAAGGAGACCGACGACGCGCGCACCTACGTGCTCGCTCCGCACGACGGGCCCTTCACCTACAAGTCCGGGCAGTTCTGCACCTTCAAGGTGACGGTCGACGGAACCGACCTGTACCGGTCGTACTCGATGTCGAGTGCTCCCGAGACCGACACCGAACTGATGACCACCGTCAAGCGGGTACCCGGAGGCGCGGTCTCGAACTGGCTCCACGATCATGTGGCAGAGGGCGATGAAGTCGACATCACCCGCCCGGCAGGCACTTTCCTGCTCCGCCCGGCCGAGGGCCCGGTGCTCGGATTCGCGGGCGGCAGCGGCATCACTCCGATTCTGTCGCTGGCCAAGAGTGCCCTCGCCTCCACCGACCGCCGAGTCCGCCTGCTCATCGCCGACCGCGATCGTGCCTCCGCCATCTTCGAGACGGTCACCGCAGACCTGGTCGCCCGGTATCCGGGGCGGTTCGAGGTCGTCCGGCACTACGACGACGAGAGCGGACTGCTCGATCCCGCCTCCGTCGCGGCCTTCGTCGGACCCGACACGGCGGCCGACAGTTACCTGTGCGGACCGGAGCCCTTCATGGACATGATCGAAGGCGCACTGACGGGCCCGGGCAACGTGTACAGCGAACGCTTCGGAAGTGCCGCCGAACCCATCCGCCCCGACGTCCCGGTTGCGGACCTCCCGGCTGCGGACGCACCCGTGGCCGCCGCAACACCCGCTCCGCCGATCGAGGGCACGGTCTCGATCCGTCTCGGAAGCCAGCGGGTGTCCGTCCCGCGACATCCGGGCGAGACTCTGCTCGAGAGCGCCCGGCGGGCCGGACTGGCACCGCCGTTCTCGTGCGAGGCAGGGAACTGCGCGACCTGCATCGCCAAGATCGTCGACGGCAGTGCGACGATGCGCGTGAACGACGCACTCAGCGACGACGAGATCGCCGACGGCTACGTCCTCACGTGCCAGGCAGTGCCCGACAGCAACGACATCCGGGTGCGGTACGAGTAGAGGTTCACCGGAACCTGCACGACGGACAGTGATCTGCTCGGGAGATTCCCGAGCAGATCACTGTTGCGAGCAGAGGATCAGAGTGAGGGAGCGGGCACGTCGTCGTTGTGCTCGCCGAGACGCGGCGGTGCGCCGTACCGCGGTTCGTATCCCTCGATGCGGATCGGACTGCCCACGAGGCGGAAATCGCCGGCGGTGATCACCGCGTCCGGAGTTGCCTCGAGCGCATCCGGCAGCGATCGCACCGCTGCGGCCGGAACCCCGAGCGGCCGTAACCGGCGTTCCCATCCCGATGCGCTGTCGCCGGCCAGCACAGCCGTGACGACCTCGAGCACCTCGTCGCGGCGCGCGGCGCGTTCGGCCATCGTGCCGAAACCGTCGATGCCCGCTTCGGCGGCAAACGTCCGCCAGAAACCGTCGTGCGTGATGAACAGCGCGAGAGTTCCGTCGGCGGTCGGGAACAGCTGAGCCGGAACATAATACGAGTGGGCACCGTGTGGCATGCGCCTCGGCGCGGTGCCCTCGTTCAGATACGCCGAGGCACGGTAGTTGAGCTGCGACAGCATCACGTCGTGCAACGAGACGTCCAGTTGCCCACCGCGACCGGACACGATCTGTGCGAGCAGACCCAGGGCGGCGGTCAGGCCGGTGGAGTTGTCCGCCGCCGAGTAACCGGGCAGCGTGGGCGGCCCGTCGGGGTCGCCGGTCAGCGCGGCGACGCCCGTGACAGCCTGGATGACGTAGTCGAACGCCGGATCGTCGCCGTTGTGCAGGCCGTACCCGGTGAGCGCGACACACACGATCTTGTCGTTTCGGGTGCGCAACGACTCGTATGTCAGTCCGAACTTCCGGATCGCCGAGGGCTTGAGATTGACGAGCAACGCATGGGAGACGGACGCCAGCTCACCGAGCCTCTCCTGGCCCTCCTCGGTCGAGAGATCGAGACAGATACTGCGTTTCCCGCGGTTGAGACTCGCAAAATACGCGTCGCTCACCTGCCGGGAGAGATCCCCGGTCGGCGGCTCGATCTTCGTGACCTCGGCACCGAGATCGGCGAGCATCATCGTGGCGTACGGGCCCGCGAGGATGTGACCGACCTCGAGAATTCGAATTCCCGCGAGTGGACCCGCCGTCACCTCAGTTCCTTCGCCAGCTCGGCAACGACTTCACGGGTCTTGTACTTCGACGCGACCAGTTCGTCGCGGGTGTTGCCGATGGGCAGCAGGCGCATGGACAGGTCCGTCACGCCGGCGTCGCGGTAACGACGGAACCCGGCGAGGATCGCTTCTTCGTCACCGACGATCGCCATCGAGCCGATGTCCTTGGCCTCACCCTGCTCGAGGAGTCGCTGGTAGTTGGGCGAGATCTCGGCCTCGGCAAGGATCCGGTTGGCTCGCTCGCGAGCGACCTCCTCCTCGTCCGGCGCGCAGAGGCACACCGGAACACCCGCCACGATCCGCGGATCCGGGCGTCCGGCCTCGGCGGCCGCCTTGGTGATTCGCGGCACGATGTGCTCACCGATCGCGCGCTCGTCGGCCATCCACAGGATCGTTCCGTCCGTGTGCTCGCCCGCGATCCGGAGCATGACCGGCCCGAGCGCGGCCACCAGGATCGGCATCGGTGCGACCGGGGCGATATCGAGCGGGTTGTGCACGGTGAACGTGTCGTTCTCCACGTCCACCGAACCCGGCCCGCGCTGCGCCGCGTTGAGAACCTCGAGGTAGTCGCGGGTGTACTTGGCAGGCTTGTCGTACGAGAGCCCCAGCATGTCCTCCACGATCCAGTGGTGCGACGGGCCGACACCCAGCGCAAGCCGCCCGTTCAGAGCGGCGTGCGTCGACAGCGATTGCCGGGCCAGTGCGATCGGGTGCTGTGCCTGGAGCGGTACGACCGCCGTGCCGATCTCGATGCGGCTGGTCCTCGTGCCCATCAACGCAACCGCGGTGAGGGCGTCGAAATCCGTGGGGATCTGCGGAACCCACACCGTGTCGAACCCTGCGGCTTCGGCCCATTCGACGTCTTTCAGCATGCGGTCGACCTTGCGGGCGGTATCACCCTGCTCCGGGCCGACCATCACTCCGATACGCACGATTCCTCCAACTTCCCGAACTCGATTGTGTGGGTGCCGCGCGTCGTCACAGCGGCGCAGCCGTGCCCGTCAATTTCCGGACCTCGTCCACGAGGACATCCAGCGGAGTACTGGTGGGACACACGGCTGCTGCGCCCGCGGCGAGAAGCTTGGGCACATCGCTCTGCGGAATCGTGCCGCCGACGATCACGGCGATATCGCCGGCGTCGGCCGCACGGAGTTGTTCGACGACCTTGGTCGTGAGTGCGACGTGGGCGCCCGAGAGAATGCTGAGACCCACCACCGCGACATCTTCCTGCACCGCGATCGAGACGATGTCCTCGACCTTCTGACGGATGCCGGTGTAGATCACTTCGAATCCGGCGTCGCGGAGGGCACGGGCGACGATCTTGGCGCCGCGATCGTGCCCGTCGAGACCGGGCTTGGCGACGAGGATGCGGGCGCTCATCAGAACACCACCGGCTGCTGGAACTCGCCCCAGACGTTCTTGAGCGCGGACACCATTTCGCCGACGGTGCAATACGCGTTGGCGCAGTCGATCAGGCGGTGCATCAAATTCTCGGTTCCTTCCGCAGCGCGGGACAATTCGGCGAGGGTGGTGCGCACGGCCTCGGGGTCGCGTTCCGCCTTCACTTTCGCCAGGCGCTCGAGTTGCATCTCGCGTCCCAGCGCATCGAGTTCGTACGTGGAGATCTCCGGCGCGGGCTCGTCGGAGACGAACTTGTTGACACCGACCACGGGGCGCTCGCCGCCTTCGATCTCCTTGTGGGTCTTGTATGCCTCGTCGGCGATCAGACCCTGCAGGTAACCGTCTTCGATCGCGCGGACCATGCCGCCGTGCGCTTCGAGGTCGGCCATGATCTCGATGATGCGTTCTTCGGTGGCATCGGTGAGTGCCTCGACGAAGTACGAGCCGCCGAGGGGGTCGGCGACGCGGGTCACGCCGGTCTCGTACGCGAGGATCTGCTGCGTGCGCAGCGCGAGGGTCGCCGATTCCTCGCTGGGGAGGGCAAACGGTTCGTCCCACGCAGCGGTGAACATCGACTGCACACCGCCGAGCACGGAGGCCATGGATTCGTAGGCGACCCGCACGAGGTTGTTCTGGGCCTGCGGCGCGTAGAGCGACGCGCCACCGGCCACACACCCGAAGCGGAACATCGACGCCTTGTCGGTGGTCGCACCGTAACGCTCGCGGACGATGGTCGCCCACCGCCGGCGCCCGGCGCGGTACTTGGCGATCTCCTCGAAGAAGTCACCATGGGTGTAGAAGAAGAACGAGATCTGCGGAGCGAACTGCTCGATGGTCATCCGCCCGCGCGCGAGAACGGTGTCGCAGTAGGTGACACCGTCGGCGAGAGTGAACGCCATCTCCTGGACCGCGTTGGCGCCGGCGTCACGGAAGTGCGCGCCTGCCACCGAGATCGCGTTGAAGCGCGGTACCTCGGCTGCACAGAATTCGATGGTGTCGGCGATGAGCCGCAGCGACGGTTCCGGAGGCCAGATCCACGTGCCGCGGGACGCGTACTCCTTGAGGATGTCGTTCTGGATGGTGCCGGTGAGTTTCTCGCGCGGCACCCCCTTGCGCTCGGCGGCGGCGACGTAGAAGGCCAGCAGGATGGCGGCGGTTCCGTTGATGGTGAAGCTCGTGCTGATCTTGTCGAGCGGAATGTCCTCGAACAGGATCTCGGCGTCGGCGAGGGTGTCGACGGCGACGCCGACGCGACCCACCTCCTCACCGACCTCCGGATCGTCGGAGTCGTAACCGCACTGAGTAGGGAGATCGAGCGCGACCGACAGGCCCGTGCCGCCCTGTTCGAGGAGGTAGCGGTACCGCCGGTTGGACTCCTCGGCGGTACCGAATCCGGAGTACTGGCGGAACGTCCACAACCGGCCCCGATAGCCGGTGGCGAAGTTGCCGCGGGTGAAGGGGAATTTGCCCGGCGCAGGCGGCTCGGTACCCCGGTCGTCCGGCCCGTAGACCGGCTCGAGCGGGATACCCGACGAGGTTTCGGTGAAGTCGTTCACGCTGGATACATTACTTGCAGAAAAAGAGAATGCCAATATCATCGCTGAGAACGGAACGGTTTCACTGATACGACCTGGGAGAACGATGACGAGCCAGAACGCACTCACCGACCGCACCATGGTCATCTCCGGCGCCAGCCGCGGGATCGGCCTCGCTATCGCCACCGCAGCGGCCCGGCAGGGTGCGAACGTGGTCCTGCTCGCCAAGACCGCCGAGCCCCACCCCCGGCTGAAGGGCACGGTCCACACCGCTGTCGCCGAGATCGAGGCGGCCGGCGGCAAAGCCGTCGCCGTCGTCGGCGATGTGCGCAAGGAAAGCGACGTCCAGCAGGCAGTCGATGCCGCGGTGGAGCGTTTCGGCGGTATCGACTTCTGCGTCAACAACGCGAGCGCGATCGCCACGGAACCGACCGAACAGCTCTCGGCCAAGAAGTACGACCTCATGCAGGAAATCAACTGCCGCGGCACCTTCCTCCTCACGAAGGCGGCGCTGCCGCACCTGCGGAACTCGCCCAACGCCCACGTGCTCACCATCTCCCCGCCGCTGAACATGAACCCCTACTGGCTCGGAGTGCACCCCGCCTACACCCTGTCGAAGTACGGAATGTCCCTGCTGACGTTGGGTTTCGCAGCCGAGTTCGCCGAGGCCGGCATAGCGGCGAACTGCCTCTGGCCCGAGACGTTCATCGCGACGTCGGCGGTCGCGCACATGCCGGACGGTGACGCGCTCCTGTCGTCCTCGCGCAGCCCGGAGATCATGGCCGACGCCGCGGTGGCGATCCTGTCGCGCTCTGCGAAGGACGCCACGGGTCGCTGCTTCATCGACGCGGATGTACTCACCGAATCGGGTGTGACCGATCTGTCCGGCTACGGCGGCGGCGACAACCCGCAGTGGGACCTGTTCCTCGACAAGGACTGACGAACCCCGCGCCGTACTCACTCCGCGCCGTACTCACCCTGCGCCGTGCCGGCCGGGTGGGTACGGCGCGTGAAGGTCGAAACGCACGCCGATCATGCGGATCACGAAGCACACCGCCGCCGCGCCGAACGCGACTAGGGTGCCCTGATACCCGAAACTGTGTGCAGCCGTGAATATTACGGCTCCGATGAGGGCAGGAATTGCGTAGAGCTCACTCCGCAGGACGGTAGGCACACGACCGATCATGACGTCACGGATGGTCCCGCCACCCACCGCGGTCACGGCACCGACGAGAACGGCCTGTGTCACCCCGAAACCCAAGTCCAGGGCCTTGTATGCGCCCAGCACTGCGAACACACTCAATCCGATCGCATCGAACACGGTGATCGTCGCGTTGAGCCGATCGAGTCTGTGGCCGAGGGCGAAGGCGACGAGACCGCCGGAAGCAGCGAGGGCGAGATATCGCCAGTCGAGGAAAGTTGCCGGGGGCAGGGCCCCGAGAAGCACGTCGCGGACCGTCCCGCCGCCCAGACCGGTGAACATGCCGAGCGTGACGATCCCGACGATGTCGAGTTTCTCGGCCCGCACGGCCGTCAACGCACCGTTGAGTGCGAACGCAAATGTCCCGACGAGGTCGAGTACCAGCCACACTGGTGTTTCGGTCGGCATTGCACGAGATATACCCGGTGCCACCGGAAGATTCTCCGTTTTCGGCGGATCGGAGGTGTGACGAGCCACCGCCGTCCCGGCGAGCCGGAGGCACACGCTCGCGCTAGGAGCGGGGGGTGCGCCTGTGCCCGCGTCGCACCCGGGTGCGTTCGTCTTCCGAAAGCCCACCCCAGATACCGTGGCGTTCGCCGGATTCCAGAGCGTATTCCAGGCATTCTTCCCGCACCGCACATTGCCCGCACACCGTCTTCGCAGCGACGAGGCGGTTCTCCCGCGCGGCACCGCGCTCGTTGTCGGGGTGGAAGAACAGCGAGCCGTCCACGTCGCGGCACTCGGCATGCATCTGCCAATCCCACGACTCCGCGACGGGCGGCGGCAACTTGAGCAACTTCAGCGCGGGCACGGTCACACCTCCTTCGCCATACGACGGTATATGCGGATCAGGTTGTCCGTAGACGCATCACCCGACTCCGGCTCACCCACACCCCCCAACACCGGCGCCAACACCGAC